>NZ_JAZGVT010000073.1:0-181046 GCF_036440755.1 Methylobacter sp. Wu8
GGAAGTGAAACCGTTTAGCGCCGATGATAGTGTGGCAGTTTGCCATGCGAAAGTAGGGAATTGCCAAGCTCTTAAATCAAAAACCCAAGCCGAAACGCTTGGGTTTTTTTTTGACCGCAATTTAGGGTAAAGCATTTTTTTTGGAATGTTGAGGTTGCTATTTCATTGAAAATAAAGAAGAACGGATGCATTGTCTGTAATGCAGAGTCCTTTGGACAAATGTTATTTATTTTTGACCAGTTAGCGTAAAATCAAGCATTCAAAGTTCCATTAACACTAGCGGAAAATACCATGAAAAAGATTCTTTTCTTAACTGTCTTGTTATCGGCTTCAACGGCTTTTGCTGAGGACGCCAAAAATGATTGGCATGACACGACTCTTTCCGATGCCACAATTAAGAAAATTCAGGATGCTCAATACCAATATAAAAAGTGTGTTTCAGCTGAAATGCAAAAGCCTGCTCAGCAGGAGTTGGAAAGCCGTAAGGCGACAGAAGCGATCATGAAACAATGCGAGCCGGTGTTATCCCAGATGCGAGAAGTTTATCTGGCTGAAAAAGTGCCGGGAACCATTGCGGATCGTCATTTGAAACAGATGCGCATGCAAACCACTCGTAATGTGCTGCAAGGTATGATGTTCAGCGAAGCCGCCCGCAAATCAGGTCAACAATAACAACTAAAAGAGCCTCGTGTAATGAATACTTATGGAATTGATTTATCCTTAAAGCCCACCACCTTTGATTTATGGCATGTTTGTTTGGCAGGTACTGTCGCTCTGTTGTCGTTGCTTCTAGTGGTGTTATTGCTGTCGATACTGATCAGTCGGGCTCGATGCAAGAAAAAAGCAGCTATTCAAGCTGCTGAACCGGTAGTAAAAATTGTCGAGAAAATCGTCGAAGTTGAAAAATTGGTTCATGCGCCCACACCGGAACCTGTTGTGTTGAAAGAGGCAACCCCGGATGCGGCCTTGCAATTACTGGGGTTGCTGCAAAAAGAAGCTCGTTTCATCGATTTCATTAAAGAAGATATTACCGTTTTCAGCGACGCCGATATTGGCGTTGCCGCCCGCGTCGTGCATGAAGGTTGCAATAAAGCGATTAACGAGCACTTTACTTTAGCCGCCGTCCGTAGCGAACAGGAAGGCAGCAAAATTACGCTGCCTGACGGTTTTGACGCCGCTACCGTGCGTTTAACAGGCAACATCGTCGGTACGGCGCCTTTTACCGGTACGCTGGTTCATAAAGGCTGGCAAGTCACTGATGTCAGGTTGCCCAAGCTGACGTCAGGATATAATGCCGCTATAGTTGCACCGGCAGAGGTCGAGTTATGAGCGATTGGCCCGGTCATGAACAAGCGAACGCGACAGCTGAAAGCGTAGTTGTTCAGCAGGCGCAAAACGCAGTTTTCGGAGCACAGTATTCTGTCGGTATCGATTTGGGCACGACTCATTGCGTGTTGTCTTATGCCGATCTTGGAAATATCGACGACGAAGAGTTTTCTCCACAAGTGATGGCAATACCGCAACTGACATCTCCCGGTTTGGTTGAAGAAAAACAACAGTTGCCGTCGTTTATGTATCAGGCGCATGAAGCTGAACTTGCTCAAGATTCAACTTCGTTGCCCTGGACCTCAAAACCGGATTATCTGGTCGGCGAGATTGCCCGTAATTTGGGCAGCAAAACCTCTATACGTTTGGTATCCAGCGCTAAAAGCTGGTTATGTCATACGGGAGTCGACTGTAAAGCGCCAATTTTGCCCACTGATGCACCTGACGAAGTCGAGCGCGTCTCGCCGTTCCAGGCAACCACGGCTTATCTGCAACATCTGCGCGATGCCTGGCAAAGCCAGCATCCGAATGCCCCGCTGGATCAACAAGATGTCGTGATTACCGTGCCGGCTTCGTTCGATCCTGCGGCACGGGAGTTGACGGTTGAAGCGGCTCGTGCCGTGGGGCTTGGGCAGGCTATTCTTCTGGAGGAGCCTCAGGCGGCGTTGTACAGCTGGATAGAGAAAAGCCACGGCGACTGGCGCAAGCACGCAGAGGTCGGCGACATTATCCTGGTAATAGATATTGGCGGCGGCACCACAGACTTATCATTGATAGCTGTCACTGAAAAAGACGGCAATCTGGAACTGACCCGCGTTGCTGTCGGCGATCATATCCTGCTGGGCGGCGATAACATGGATTTGGCCTTGGCCTATACCGTTAAAGCCAAGCTGGAAAAAGATGGGAAACGTTTAGAACCTTGGCAGCTTCAGGCGTTGACCCACAGCTGCCGCGATGCCAAGGAAAAGCTTTTCACTCATTCCGAGCTTGATAATATCCCGCTGGTGGTTGCAAGCAGGGGCTCATCTTTAATCGGCGGCACATTGCGCACCGAATTAACCCGTGAGGAAGTCAATCGTGTACTGGTTGAAGGCTTCCTGCCTAAGGTGGCTGTCAGTGACAGGCCGGTAAGCCGTCCCCGTACCGGCTTAAGAACCGCCGGTTTACCTTATGCCCAGGATGCAGGTATTACCCGACATTTGGCAGCGTTCCTGGCCAAACAGCAAGGCGCTACTGACGAACTCAAAGACATCAATCTGCCTGATCACGCAAGTTTCCTGCACCCCACTGCCGTGTTGTTTAACGGCGGCGTGTTAAAAGCCGACACCCTGGCTGAACGCTTAATGGAGGTTTTGAATTCATGGTTGAGCGTTGAGCAAGCGCCCGCAGCCCGATTATTGGCCGGTGCCGATCTTGATCTGGCGGTCGCCCGCGGTGCTGCTTACTATGGCTACGTTCGCAAAGGCAAGGGCGTGCGCATTAAAGGCGGCACGGCGGCTTCTTATTATGTTGGCATAGAAAGCGCGATGCCCGCAGTGCCCGGACTGGTACCTGAAATTCAGGCTTTGTGCATTGCCCCATTCGGCATGGAAGAAGGGACTCAACAAGAATTGCCGGATGATGAATTTGGTCTGGTGATTGGTGAGCCGGTTCGGTTCCGTTTTTTTTCCTCCCATATCCGGCGAGAGGATAAAGTCGGAACCCGTTTGGATTACTGGACCGACGAAGAGCTTGATGAGCTGGATGAGATTGAAATCACCTTGCCGGAAGACAGTCGCAGGCCGGGCGAAGTCGTACCGGTGCATCTGTGTGCGGCGGTAACCGAAGTTGGCACACTCGAACTGCAAGCCGTATCCCAGAAAGACCAAGGTCGCTGGAAGATTGAGTTTGATGTCAGGGCAGGGGAGTAGTCCCATCCACCGGGATCAATTTAAAAATATCACCACGAAGGCACGAAGAGCACGAAGAAAGGCAAGGTAAAAACTTCGCGTCCTTCGTGTCTTCGTGGTGCAATATAAAATCACATCTTGAACCATAAAAAATGAAGCAAAAAAAACGATTAATCATCGCCATGACCGGTGCCACCGGCGCGGTTTATGGGGTCAGGATGCTGCAAGTCTTGCAGACGCAGGATCAATGGGAAACGCATTTGGTCATATCGTCAGCCGGTGTGGTGAATTTAAAGCATGAAATGGATATGAAGCGCGCCGAGCTGGTCGAGTTGGCTGATGTGACTCACGGCATCGATGATATTGCCGCCACTATTTCCAGCGGCGGCTTTAAAACAGAAGGGATGATTATCGCGCCGTGTTCGATGAAAACCCTGTCGGCGGTGGCGCACGGTTTTGGCGACAACCTGATTTCACGCTCGGCTGATGTCGTGTTAAAAGAGCGTCGGCGCTTGGTGATCATGCCCCGTGAGACGCCGTTAAACCTGGTGCATATCCGCAACATGGGGAGCGTCACCGAAATGGGCGGCATCATTTTTCCGCCGATGCCCGCTTTTTACAGCAAATCGGATTCGCTCGCGGCCATGGTCGATGAAACCGTTGGCCGGGTTCTGGATATGTTCGGGGTTAATGTGGACGGTTTGTACACGCCTTGGGAGGGATTGTAGAAGCTAGGGGATAAGTTATTTGTAAGATTCTGAATTTGATCTGACAGTTTCAAAATATTGGCTTGGATTGAACCTGACACTGACGGTCGCAGTTCGGCCAATTGCTGGCGGTCGCGACTGGCCGCTTTATGGCGATGCGTATTGCAGAATGAAATTCGGCAATACGTCAAGACCGGACTGGCATGATTTTATTTAAATATCTGCTCTCGCCCCCAACCTCACAAAATTTATAAATACCGCCATGAATAAAGATCATTTAACAGACTTAACTCGACAGAGTAATGTTTTCAATGAATCTTGTTCAATTGGAGTTATTTATGAATACCCTCGTTAAAGTCACCGTTCTTTTAATGATGTTCACCTTTGACGCGGCAGCAAGTCCCGATTCAAAATTCGACATCATCGCCCATCTCGATACTGGTCCGGGTAATGTCACCGTTACCGATAATGGCCGCACCATCATGAGTATGCATCAGTTTTATCAGCCTAAATACACGGTGGTTGAATATAAAGATAATGCCCTGCTGCCGTTTCCTAATAAAGAACTGTCGGACGCGGATTCAATATCGAATCTGAAACTGGATTCCGTGCTGGGCATTCGTGGTGATGCCAATGGCATCGTGTGGATGTTGGATAACGGCATGCGTAGCGGTGTCACACCTAAATTGGTCGGGTGGGATACCCGTAGCAATAAGCTGCACCAGGTCATCCATTTGCCGACTCCGGTAGCGCCGAAAGATGCTTTTGTTAACGACTTTGCCGTCGATAGCAAACACAATCATATTTTTATCAGCGACCCGGCCGGAGGCGCCAATGCGGGGCTGATTGTCGTCAACCTGAGCACAGGAACGGCAAGACGCGTACTTGAAGGTCATCGCAGCGTTATTCCTGAACAGGTCGATCTGGTTATCGACAATGTCCCGATTCAAGTTAAAGATAAAGCCGGAAAATTGCTTCGGCCTCATATCGGAGTCAATCCGATTACGGAAGATTTGAACAACGAATGGGTTTATTTCGGTCCGATGCATGGACTGAGTTTATACCGGATAAAAGTGGACGATCTGGTCAATGAAAAACTGGATGCCAAAATGCTGGCAAACCGCGTTGAACGCTACAGCGATAAACCGATTTCGGACGGCATCACCATCGATAAGGATAACAATATCTATCTAGGCGAGCTGGCGGCCAACGCAATTGGCGTTATCTCGGCCGATAAAAAATACCGGCGGCTTGCGCAGTGCTCGCGCTTGTCATGGGTGGATTCGTTCAGCTTTGGGCCTAATGGGCAATTGTTTGCGGTAGTCAATCGATTGCATCAGTCGGCAACGCTTAACGGCGGCGTATCGGCCTCAAAACCGCCGTATTACCTGTTACAGGTAAAAGCTTTGGCTGGCGGGTTGCCTGGAAGATAACCAAATTCATAAGCCATTCATGTTCCGGCCTATTGCTGTTATTTTGTCCCGCAGCCAAAGATGGGCCGGATCTTTATCCTGTAACGGATGCCAAATCATCACTAACTGGTAACAAGGAAGTTCGACAGGCACCGGAAATATTTCCAGCGGGGCAAATTTTTTAAACTGCTCGGCAATTCGATAAGGCAGCGACAATATCATATCGGTTTCGGCAACGATCAGTGGCGCGGAAAGAAAGTGTGGGACGATCAGCTTGATGCGCCGCTCCAAGCTCTGTTCCGCCAGTTTTTGATCGATTAAGCCGACATTGCTGCCGGTTCGGGAAATCAACATATGGGAGGCGGCCAGATACTCTTCTAACGACGGCGGTTTTGTTATCAGCGGATGATCCTGCCTGACCACGCAGGCCATTTGGTCACTGAATAAATGTTCGCAGTGTAAATGAGCAGGCGGCTTTAACACCGACTCGAACCCGAGTACGACATCAAGACTGCCGTTTTCCAACTGTGCGGCCGGGAACGATGATTCAGTGCGCTTAATGTGAAGATCAATGCCGGGGGCAGTTTGATCGATCAATCCCGATAACGCCGGTATTAACAGCAATTCCATATAATCCGTGGCCGCAAGTACGAATCGCCGTTGACTGGTTCCTGCTTCAAATTCCAATGGCGGTTGAATCAGTTGCTCCATCTCATTCAATAAATTTCTGACCGGTTCGATCAAGGCCAGCGCTCTTTCGGTCGGTTTCATTCCTGTCGGCGTTTTAACCAGCAGAGGATCATCCAACTGTTGCCGCAGTCTTTGCAAAATATGGCTCATCGCCGATTGCGTAATGAACATCTGTTCCGCAGCACGGGTCACGTTCAACTCCTGCATCAGCACATCGAAGGCCACCAATAAGTTCAGGTCAAAGGTTCTTAAATTAGACATTCGGGGACTCTTTCAGCGTTGGTTTGACAGCGATTAGCATAACAAAAACACAGCACGCGCCGGCTATGAATTACGTCAATGATGGGATGAAATTTATACATTTAACAACGCCGTCTTTTCAACTTACTGTATCACTCAAGCGTGTTGTTTAGCTTGAGTCGGTCCAGTTCCCCCTCAATGGCTAACCGACAAAATTTACAACACGCTGACTTTTTGGATAGGCGAGTCCGCCTTATCTATTGCTATTGATAGGAGACGCAATGATGTCAGCAAATATTTCAAACCGGTCTTTTCGACCGTACACCGGAGAAAAGGCGCGGATTAGCCGCGCTTACGATTACCTGATCCTGGTATTGGCTCTTTTCCTGTTTATCGGAGCCTTTCATCTTCATTTTGCGCTGACCGTCGGCGACTGGGATTTCTGGGTGGACTGGAAAGACCGTCAATACTGGCCGCTGGTGACGCCGCTGATGGGCATTACCTTTCCGGCTGCGGTTCAGTATGTCATGTGGAATAAATTCCGCCTGCCGATGGGCGCCACGCTGTGCGTTGCCGCGCTGCTGATAGGCACTTGGATTACAAGGGTCTTTGCTTATCATTATTGGAACTTTTTTCCGATCAACATGGTGCTACCGGCCACGATGTTG
Organism: Methylobacter sp. Wu8; assembly: GCF_036440755.1. Lineage (NCBI taxonomy): Bacteria > Pseudomonadati > Pseudomonadota > Gammaproteobacteria > Methylococcales > Methylococcaceae > Methylobacter > Methylobacter sp. Wu8. Next base: position 6,933 of record NZ_JAZGVT010000073.1, read on the forward strand.
CCGGGCGCATTGGTTCTGGACTTTATCCTGATGCTGAGCAACAGCCTGACGATAACGGCCATTTTCGGCGGTGCCGCGTTTGCGTTGCTGTTTTACCCCAGCAATTGGCCGATCTTCGGTATGTTTCATGTGCCGGTTGAGCAAGGTAACGGGCAAGTGACCGTCGCCGATTTATTCGGCTTCCAGTACATCCGCACCGGGATGCCCGAATATTTACGCATCATTGAACGCGGCACTTTGCGGACCTACGGCCAATATGCGACACCGCTGTCGGCATTTGCCTCGGCGCTTTTATGCTCCCTGATGTACACCTTATGGTGGTATATCGGCAAGTGGTTCTCGACAGTTCGTTACCTTAACAAAATCTAAAGGGAGGGTTTATGAAAACGATTTTAGTCAAAACCTTAACGGCATTCTGCCTTATCTTTTCCGTGTACTTGATGGATGTCCAGACAGTCATGGCTCACGGTGAGAAAGCACTGGAGCCGTTCATCAGAATGCGCACCATCCAATGGTATGACGTGCATTGGTCGAAACAGGCTTTCAACGTCAATGAGGAAATCAGCGTCAGCGGTAAATTTCATGTCGCCGAGGATTGGCCTATCGGCGTACCCAAACCGGAAGCCTCATTTTTAAACATATCGACGCCGGGGCCGGTGTTGATCAGAACCGAGCGTTATCTGAACGGCAAGCCGTGGACTAATTCAGTGGCTTTGGAACCGGGCGGCGATTACGACTTCAAGGTCGTGCTGAAGGGACGTTTGCCGGGACGCTATCACATCCATCCGTTCTTTAACTTAAAAGATGCCGGACAAGTGATGGGGCCGGGCGTGTGGCTGGATATAGCCGGCGTTGCGTCGGACTTTAGCAACTCGGCCAAGATCATAAACGGCGAAGTCATCGATATGGAGAGCTATGGCTTTGCCAATGGGGTTTGGTGGCATCTGTTCTGGGGAGTATTGGCAACAGCCTGGCTGTTATGGTGGGTGCGGAGACCCTTATTCATAGCCCGCTATCGAATGCTGGAAGCGGGTATGGAAGATGAGTTGATCACGCCGCAAGATAGGTTGATTGCCAAATCGGCCATGGTCGCGGTACCGGTCATGGTATTGGCCTTTAATGCGATGGCGAACAATGACCTTCCCAACACAATTCCTCTACAGGCGTCTTTAGATCAGATTTTACCGCTCCCTGCCAAGGTGAATGCTGGTATCGTTAATGTCGATACTTTAAAAGCCGAATACCGTGTAGCGGAACGGGCGATGAAGTTTGACTTAAAAATCGATAACCAAAGCGATGCTCCCCTTCATATCGGCGAATTTTCGACAGCCAATGTGTATTTTTTAAACAAGGATCTGCCTGTAGCGCATCAAGATCTTTCCGGTAGTTCGACTGTTTCCGAGGAAGGCATGAGCTTGGATAATAACGACGCGATCAAGCCGGGCGAACAGCGCACCCTGACGATGGTCGTCAAAGACGGCTTATGGGAGTCCGAAAAGCTGGACGGTTTGATTCGCGATGCGGATAGCCGAATCGGCGGTCTGCTGTTTCTTTACGACCTGACAGGCAAACGCTATATATCGAGTATTACCGCTGCTGTCATTCCAAAATTCGATTAACCTCATCAGGAGAACATCATGGCACTATCATCCGAGCAATTAAAGGCCGCGCTGCCTGAGCAATTAAAAGTCCCGCTTGAACAACTGGGTAACGCGCCCTGGTATTTAAAGGATTTGCCCACTTATCTAAAGGCCTTTGGCATCCTGACTGTCATCTATATTGGCTTGCGTTTGTATCAAGGCGAATTTGCGGTTTCCGCCGGACTGGATTCCTATGAACCCGCCTTCGAACAATACTGGATGCGTTTGTTTTATATCGAGCTGGTGATTCTGGCAGTATTTACGACGGGTTTATGGGGATATTTATGGGTTTCACGGGATCGAAACCTGGATTCGATCAGCCCTAAAGAAGAAATTCGCCGTTATTTCACGTTGACGATGTGGATTAGCGTCTACACCTTTGCCGTCTACTGGGCCGGCAGTTATTTTGCCGAACAGGATAATTCCTGGCATCAGGTGGCGATTCGCGACACACCGTTTACGGCCAATCATATTATCGAGTTTTATTTCAATTTTCCGCTGTATGTGATTTTAGGCGGGAGCGCCTGGGTTTATGCCCGGACCCGCTTGCCGCTGTATGCGAAAGGTATTTCGCTACCGTTGACGCTGGCCGTATTCGGGCCGTTCATGATTTTGGTCAGTGTCGGTTTTAACGAGTGGGGACATACCTTCTGGTTCAGGGAGGAATTTTTCGCCGCGCCGATTCATTGGGGGTTTGTGATTGGCGTCTGGTTTGCGTTGGGAGTCGGCGGGATATTGCTTCAGGGCGTGACTCGCTTGATTGAGTTGCTTGATGAGCTGGAAGATGCGCCGTGATTTATGGATAAAGGGATTGTCAGAGCGCCAGGATTCTCTTTTTCTCCGAGCATAGATGGTACCACCCTCGTTCCCACGCGCTGCGTGGGAATGCGTTGTAGGACGCGCTGCGTCCCGATTTGTCCGGTCTGCATTTTTTATAAGCTAACCGTGACTCACGGCGCAGCACGCCTTGACTGCATTCCCACGCAGCGCGTGGGAACGAGATAACCAGTAATTACTTTAACCATTCCAAATACGTCGCTAATCATGACAACCATTAAACGCACAGGCATCCATTATGCCTGGGTCGTACTCGCTGTTACTTTTACTTGTTTGTTTGCTGCATCGACGCTCCGATCTGTTCCGGGCATCATTATGCTGTCGCTGGAGCATGAATTTAACTGGAGTCGGGAAACAATCAGCGGCGCCGTTTCGGTCAACCTGCTGTTATTTGGGCTGGCTGGCCCTTTTTTAGGCAGGCTGATGGATTTGTACGGCACCAAAGCCATCACGCTGATAACGCTCACTTTGGTGACGTTAGGTGCGGGCGGCAGTGTTTTGATGCAGGAACCCTGGCAGCTGTATCTTTTTTGGGGTGTGATTATCGGCGCAGGTTCGGGAGGCACCTCAATCGTGATGGGGTCCGCCGTTGTCAATCGCTGGTTTCGGCAGCGGCGCGGTCTGGCTTTAGGTATTTTGGGGGCGGCTTTTTCGTCGGGCCAACTCATTTTCACGCCGATTATCATGAACCTGAACATGCAGTTGGGTTGGCGGGCTGTCACGCTGTTTATAGCGTTAATGCTGGGTTTGGTCGTATTGCCGCTGATCATGATATTGATGGCTGATAATCCCGGTTTAAAAGGATTACAGCCTTATGGCGACAATGGGTATGCTGAAGCTAAGATTCCACCTGACCCGAACCCGATGCGTTCGGCAATGGCCAGCTCTCAATTTTGGTTGCTGGCTTTCAGCTTCGGCATCTGCGGTTTTACCACCTCAGGCCTGTTTCAGACGCATTTGATTTCTCACGGCATCGAACACGGTTTCCCGGAAATGACCATGGCCGTGTCATTAGGCGTAATGGGCGCGACCGATATTGCCGGCACCATTTTTTCCGGCTGGTTATGCGATCGCTTCGGCAAGCGCTGGCCGCTTGCGGTTTATTATGCGCTTCGCGGTATTTCATTATTATTGCTGCCGTATGTCGAATCAACCGGGCAACTGATGGCCTTTTCCGTGGTTTACGGGCTGAATTGGTTATCGACGGTTCCGGCAACCTCGGCGCTCACAGCCGACTTATTCGGCAAACAAAATGTCGGGGTTGTATTTGGCTGGATTTGCTTTGCCCATCAGATCGGCGCAGCGTTAGCCAGTTACGGAGCCGGCTATTTGCATGGCTTGTTCGGGAATTACACCTTGGTCTTTATGACCTCCGGTCTTTTTGCGTTAGTCGCTACCGGGCTTGTCATGAAGATACGGGAATGAAATTCGGCTATGGGTCGAACTGAGACAGTCAATGCCTGATACAGTTGAGACTGATTTTGGCAATTACCTGATCAAGTCCAGAGTTTTACAAGTATTCACCATGAAGACTCGAAGGGTACGAAGTTTATGTTTTTTCTTCGTGTCCTTCGTGTCTTCGTGGTAAAAAAGAAAAGACATATATTCTTTGCCGGACATTGCCTTAAGATAACAGCCGCGAGTTTTTGCTGTTACGGAAAATCAGCGGTTTTTCATTGTCAGCCAGTGCGCTCGCCTTGGCGGAATCTATCGCTTCTTGGATAACATGGTGATTTGGCGATTTGCTGCACACCGGGTCGGCGGCGTACATGTCGCCGCTTAATAAATAAGCCTGGCAACGGCAGCCGCCGAAATCTTTTTCCTTTTCATCGCAGCTGCTGCAAGGCTCTTTCATCCAGTCGAAACCACGGAAAAAATTGAAGGTTTTTGATTCGTACCAGATCTGTTCGATGCTGTAGTCTTTGACATTGGGGCAGTCCATCCCCGGCAGTTCTCGGGCGGAATGACAGGGTAGGGCTACGCCGTCCGGTGCGATAGTCAAGAAGGTTGTGCCCCAGCCGTTCATGCAGGCTTTGGGGCGGTCTTCATAAAAATCCGGCACCACATAATAGATTTTCATCTTGCCGGCGACTTTTTCTTTAAAAGCCTGGGCGATTTGTTCGGCCTGTTCGAATTGCTCTTTAGTGGGCAGCAATAAGTCGCGGTTGGCGTGCGCCCAGCCGTAATACTGGGTGTTCGCCAGTTCCAGGTAATCCGCGCCCAGCTCTTCGGCCATTTCCAGAATTTGGGGCATCTGGTGGATATTTTCGCGGTGTATGACCACGCACAGCACCATCGGGTAGCCGTGTTTTTTGACCAGATGCGCGACGTCTTTTTTGTGCTGGAACGATTCGGTGCCTGCGATATGGTCGTTCAGCTCCTGGGTGCTGGCCTGGATGCTGACCTGGATATGGTCAAGACCCGCGTCCTTGAGTTGGGCAATTTTTTCTTCGGTCAGACCGTAGCCCGAGGTAATCAGGTTGGAATAATAGCCAAGGTCTCTCGCGTGTTTGACCAGCTCGGGTAGGTCTTTCCGGGTTAACGGTTCGCCGCCGGAAAAACCCAGTTGCACAGCGCCCATTTTTCGGGCTTGCGTGAGTACGCGTTTCCAGTCCTCGGTGTCCAGTTCGGATTGGTATTTCGTATAATCAATCGGGTTGGCGCAGTAAGGGCATTGCAGCGGGCAGGCATAAGTCAGTTCAGCCAGCAGCCAGCGCGGCGGGGTGATGCCTGTCCTGAGCGCGGTCGTAGGGTTAGTTTTGTTGGATCCAGCCATTTTTTAAAGCGACCTCTAGGAAAGCGGTAATGTCGTTGGTAAGTCCTGTCGTTGCAAATTTCCGCTCCAGATCGCTGACGATTTGGGCAAGGTTGCGGGTGCCGTCGCAACATTTCAGGATTTCTGCGGAACTTTGGTTAAGCTCCACCATGCCTTCAGGGTAGAGAATGACGTCTTTTTGCTGGGCTTCTTCCCATTGCAGACGGTGCAGGGGGGAAAACTTGATGGTTTGGTCTGGGTTTATAGTCATTTTGAGTTTGTGTGCGACACTTTAAATTAACATTATAGTGATGTCAGTAATCGATTTATATCGAGAGCACCGTGAAATACACCCAAAATATCGATACTCTCCGAGGTTTTTATCAAATACGCGATTCGGTAATGACCGTACAACAAAATGCGAATATCGCCATCGGGTTCTTTTCGGTACGAGTAGCCAATTTCTGGAAATTCGTGTAATAACTGGGCTTTTGCATAAAGGCCGGAAACAACTTTCTCAGCTGCGGCAGGGTTATCTTCGGCGGTATAGTCGAAAATATCCCGAAGCCAGCACTCCGTTTGAGTTGTCCAATTTATTTACGCCATGAGTCCATGCGTTGTTGCATTTCTTCATTAGGGATTGCCCGGCCTTGTCGGGTATCCTCTAAGCCCCATTCTATCATCCGCGTAAAAGCCAACTCATGCAAAATCTCATCAAAGCTGCTGTCAGCGGGTTGAGCTTGAACTATTTCAGACACTTTCTCTTTAACTGTAGGCATTTAACTCGCTAATTTATTGGAATCGTAACGTTAATGCTGTATGCCGATTGCTCAATTTTCCCGGTCTTGTCGTAATAATCAACAATGCCGTTTTCCCACGCAATCCAAACTTCTTCAGCACCTGCCTGCAAATACAGCTGAACCTTATTGGTCATTTCTTCTTTCGAATTGGACGGCGAGACAACTTCAATGCAAATTTCAGGGGCATGTGTATAAGGCGTTTCATAGCCGTGTTGCTTGATAAATGCTTTGGAACACCAAGCGACATCGGCAACTTTCACGCCTTCGGTAGTTTGAATTGAGCATTCGAGCAATGCTTCACCTTTTTTTAGCTTGCGTTCGAGCAAAGCACCGATATGTAATCGCAATCGACCGTGTTTATTGGAGGCGGGAGCCATTTCAATTTTTCCATAGCGATTCAATTCGATTTTAAAAGGTAGATTTTCAAAATACGGGTTATCGATAACTTCTGCCCATTGCATCGCCTGACCTCCAGTGGGTTGCCTTACGCTTTAATATTAAAATACGGCGGCATTTCGTGAATATAAGCCATGTACATCGCATCCGCCATTGTCCAAAGCACATCCAGCTTGAATTTCAGGATTTGAATCATGCGCTCTTGTTGTTCGCGGGTTTTATACCAATCCAATGTAATCGCTAAGCCGTGTTCGACATCGCGGCGTGCTTCGGTCAGGCGTTTGCGGAAATAGATATAGCCTTCCTGATCCACCCAAGGGTAATGTTCCGGCCAGTTGTCCAGGCGTTGCTGGTGAATCTTGGGAGCGAACAGTTCGGTTAGCGAGGAGCTTGCCGCTTCGTGCCATTCCGCTCTGCGGGCGAAGTTAACATAGGCATCGACGGCAAAGCGCACGCCCGGCAATACGAATTTCAACGAGGTGATGTCTTCACGCGTCAGGCCGACGGCTATGCCCAGTTGTATCCAGGCTTCGATGCCGCCCGGATCGCCGGGATGTCCGTCATGATCCATAATCCGCTGTATCCATTTTGCGCGGGTTTCCCGGTCCGGGCAGTTGGCCAGGATGTTGGCGTCTTTAATCGGAATGCAGACCTGATAATAAAAGCGGTTGGCGACCCAGCCCTGTAATTGCGCTTTGGTGAGCTTACCTTCGTTCATCAGGGTATGGTAAGGATGATGAATATGGTAATGGCTTTCCATGCCGCGGAGTTCGGCTTCAAATTGTTCTTTGGTCCAGGGTGTATTATCACTGCTCATGGTGCATCCTTTATAAATCGATTTCCAGACCGTCGTAGGCGACTTCAATGCCGGAGGCATCGAGTATTTTACGCTGTTCGGAATCGTCGTCTAAGATCGGGTTGGTGTTGTTGATATGGATTAATATCTTGCGGGCTTTGGCAACGCCGTTTAGGACTTCTATCATGCCGCCTTCGCCGGATTGAGGCAAGTGGCCTATCTCGCGGGCTTTTTTATGGCTGATGTTCTGAGTACACATTTCGTCATCGGTCCAGAAGGTGCCGTCCACCAGTAAACAATCGACGGTTTGCATCGCAGCCATGACGTGCGCTTCTATCTCGCCTAAGCCGGGCGAATAAAATACTTTTTTGCCGGTGGAAATTTGCTCGATGATGACGCCGATATTGTCGCCGTCATGCGGATCATGCCGATGCGGAGAATAAGGCGGCGCCTTGCTTTTTAGGGCTTGGGTGTAAAAGCGTAAGTCGTCAATGCCGGGTATCGTAAAACTGCTGCCGTCATAAGGAATCGGGTGATGGTTGACGGTGCAGTAATCGGCCAGCATGTTGAATAACGGAAAGCCGGTGGTCAGGTCTTGCTTGACCATTTCCGTGCAGTAAACGTCCAGCGGCTTGCCTTCCCGGAGCATCAGCAGTCCGGTGGTATGGTCAATCTGGCTGTCGATCAACATGATCGCTTTAATGCCGGTATCGCGAACGCCTTCTTTAGGCTGGATGGCTGGAAAGGCTTCCAGTTGCGCGCGAATGTCGGGGGAGGTGTTGAACAGCAGCCAGTTAAGGTTGTCGGTACTGACCGCAATCGATGACTGGGTACGGGCTTTGCCGTTCATTTCCTTGTGCCGCAAGCGGCGGCAATTATGGCAGTTGCAGTTCCATTGAGGAAAACCGCCGCCTGCACCTGAACCGAGAACTCTGATCTTCATAGTTTGGGAGGTAATTTAAATTGGGAATAAGGGCTAGATGATACGGTAATAAAGGGTTTCAGGCAAAAAAAAGGGGCTCATCCAGAGCCCCTTTTTTGATCCAAATCGAATTAACGATTGTAGATGTACATTGTTACTTCAAAACCGAAACGCAGGTCTGTGTAGCTTGGTGTTTCCCATTTCATTGTGAATCTCCAGTAGTGTTTAAATTATTATGCTAGCTCGATCAAGTAAGCTGACCTGAAGTATACGATGAACTATTTTTTTACGCAACTTTTGACGGCGCCCAAAACAGGCCAATGCTATTGTTCTATACGGTTATTGCTTTATTTGACCGCAAGGCAGGGGGGGTAGAGAATCAATGATAACTGGTTAAAATTTCAAGATATTTAGATAGCTAGGGAAAGACGTTTTTTTTGACCGGAAGCAGGAAGAGAGTATTATTTAAGTTCACCTTGAAAATAATAATACACATATAAAAATATGAGGAGGAATCATGGGTGGAGTTACTGAGTTGTTCGTGGTTATGATACTGATCGCGGCGTTTGCGTTTGCACCGCTAGGCTATTTTATTTACCGGTTCACCAAAGCCAGCGACAAGCCGTTCGGTGAAATTGAACCGCATGGCGATAGTCCGTCGATGGTGAACGATTTTGCAGAAAAGGCCATTAAATATTTCCAGGGATTGCTAGCCAAAAAGTAAAGCTGTGTTGTTGATGAGCTTCCAGGCGAATTGCATCGCCTGGAAGCTCATCGGCCATCAAACCGGTAAACCGCTGCATGTCGGGCAGCTTGGGTTTTTCCGCAATTTCATCGTATCCCACTCCATTGTTAATCCGTCCAACAGCAGCAAGCGCCCGGTTAACGTGTCTCCGATATTCATTATTAGCTTCATCGCTTCCAGGGCCTGAATACTGCCGACTATGCCGGTGACAGGGGCTATGACGCCATTTGTGGCGCAATTTTGCAATTCTTCGCCGTCACTGTTGTAGAGGCAATTGTAGCAAGGGCTGTCATTTGTACCCGGCGTAAACACAGTCACCTGGCCTTCAAAGCGAATCGCCGCTCCTGATACCAGCGGCGTTTGCTGTTTGACGCAGGCGCGATTGATCGCAAAGCGCGTTGAGAAATTATCGCTACAGTCCAACACCACGTCGGCCAGCATCACTTCGGAATCAAGTTGTTCGCCATCCAATCTTTGTTTAACCGCCCTTACTTTGACATCAGGATTTAATTCATTAAGTGTCTTGCGGGTTGAAATTACCTTATCAGTCCCAATATCCGGTGTGTGATGAGTAATTTGCCTTTGCAGATTGGATAAGTCCACGATGTCGTCATCATAAATCGCGATATTGCCGACACCGGCCGCGGCAAGATACATAGCGGCAGGGGAGCCAAGCCCCCCGGCGCCGACAATCAACACACTGGCGGCTAGAAGTTTTTGTTGCCCTTCAATATCGACTTGAGGAAGCATGATTTGACGGCTATAGCGTAGTAGTTGGTTGTCATTCATAGGTCATGTTGTCGCTGTATTGTGATAGAGAATGATGCCAAAGAACTTGACACACTGCAAAAGCTCATTATCATTAGCACTCATTACTAGCGAGTGCTAATAACAAGTTTACCCTTTAATTTTAATGTTAGGAGATATTGATGAAAATACGTCCGTTACACGACAGAGTGATAGTCAAACGCGTTGAAGAAGAAACTACAACTCCCGGCGGTATCGTGTTGCCTGGTTCAGCAGCCGAAAAACCAAGCCAAGGCGTGATCTTGGCGGTAGGTAACGGTAAACCACTGGACAACGGCACAGTACGCGCCCTGGACGTTAAAGTCGGCGACAAAGTGCTGTTTGGCAAATACGCCGGCAACGAAGTTAAAGTTGACGGCGAAGAACTGATCGTTATGCGCGAAGAAGACATCATGGGCGTTTTAGGTTAAGCCTAAACGCGTTAATCAAATTTACATACAAAATATTTAAGGAATAAAAATGGCAGCAAAAGACGTATTATTTGGTGATGATGCTCGTGTCCGTATGGCGCGTGGTGTCAATATTTTAGCAAATGCGGTAAAAGTGACTTTAGGTCCTAAAGGCCGCAATGCGATTCTGGATAAAAGCTTCGGCGCTCCAACCATCACTAAAGACGGTGTATCGGTTGCAAAAGAAATCGAATTGAAAGACAAATTCGAAAACATGGGCGCGCAAATGGTTAAAGAAGTGGCTTCGCACACGTCCGACGTAGCCGGTGACGGTACTACGACTGCAACCGTATTGGCGCAATCTATCGTCAACGAAGGCTTGAAAGCCGTTGCAGCGGGCATGAACCCGATGGATTTAAAACGCGGCATCGATTTGGCTGTGTCTAAAGCCGTTGATGCGATTGTGGCTTCCGCTACGCCTTGTGTCGATAACAAAGCGATTGCCCAAGTAGGTACTATTTCTGCAAATTCTGACGAGTCTGTCGGCAAAATCATTGCGGAAGCGATGGAAAAAGTCGGTAAAGAAGGCGTCATCACTGTTGAAGAAGGTTCAGGCCTGGACAACCAGTTAGACGTTGTTGAAGGTATGCAGTTCGACCGCGGTTATTTGTCGCCTTATTTCATCAACAAACAAGAAAACATGAGCGTCGAATTAGACGATCCAATGATTCTTATCTACGACAAGAAAATCTCCAATATCCGCGACATGCTGCCGGTTCTGGAAGGCGTTGCCAAAGCCGGCCGTCCTTTATTGATCGTTGCCGAAGATGTTGAAGGCGAAGCGTTGGCTACTTTGGTTGTCAACACCATTCGCGGCATCGTTAAAGTTGCAGCCGTTAAGGCTCCAGGTTTCGGCGACCGTCGTAAAGCCATGCTGGAAGACATCGCGGTACTGACTGGCGGCGTGGTTATTTCCGAAGAAGTCGGTTTAAGCCTGGAAAAAGCTGAATTATCGCAATTGGGTACAGCTAAAAAAGTACAAATCACTAAAGAAAACACTACCATCATTGATGGTGCAGGTTCTGAAGAGCAAATCAAAGCCCGTGTCGCACAAATTCGCGCACAAGCGGACGAAGCAACTTCCGACTATGACAAAGAAAAACTGCAAGAGCGTCTGGCTAAATTAGCGGGCGGCGTTGCTGTGATTAAAGTAGGCGCTGCAACTGAAATCGAAATGAAAGAAAAGAAAGCCCGCGTTGAAGACGCGCTGCATTCAACACGCGCAGCGGTTGAAGAAGGCGTTGTTGCCGGCGGCGGTTCTGCGCTGGTCCGCGCTATTTCCGCTCTGGATAAACTGGAAGGCGTTAACCACGACCAAACAGTCGGTATCAACATCCTGCGTCGTGCAATGGAAGAGCCTCTGCGTCAAATCGTTTCCAACGCAGGCGACGAGCCTTCAGTGGTATTCAACGAAGTGCAAAAAGGCACAGGTAACTTCGGTTACAACGCGGCAACCGGCCAGTATGGCGACATGATCGAAATGGGTATCTTAGACCCTGCGAAAGTAACCCGTACCGCGCTGCAAAACGCGGCTTCTGTTGCCGGTTTGATGCTGACTACCGAAGTGATGATTGCCGACGCACCTAGCGATGACAAACATGCGCACGGCGACATGGGCGGCATGGGCGGTATGGGCGGCATGGGTGGTATGGGCGGCATGATGTAATCTTGTCGTCTTAAAGCTCAGACGCTTTAAGTGAAATAAAAGCCCCGGCTGTTCCAGGAACAGCCGGGGTTTTTTTTATTGTAGGATGTGTCGAACGCAGTGAAACGCATCATTATGGAAAGTTATCAGTATTTATTTTAGCTGTGCTAAATTTAAACAACCGATACATAACTGACTGCAATTGACGACCCCATGGACATTACCAAAAAAATTCGTCTCGGCGACCTGCTGGTTCAAAACCGGATTATTACCGAAGAACAACTCACGACGGCGCTGGCCGAACAAAAGAAAACCGGAAGACAGCTGGGCCGCACCCTGATCAATTTAAACTTTATCAGTGAAACGGAACTGCTTAGTTTTCTGTCGCAGCAATTAAAAATCCCGTTTTTGGATATTTTGCAATATCCGCGCAGGCCTGAAACGATCAAGTTGTTGCCCGAGACGGCTGCCCGGCGTTTCCGGGTCTTGTTGCTGGAAAATAACGAATACGACGTCCTGTTGGCTATGGCCGATCCTACCGACTTAATGGGGCTGGATGAATTAAGCCGTATCCTGAAAAAGAATATTCAGCCCGCCGTAGTCAGGGAAGCTGACTTGTTGATGGCGATAGACCAGTCCTATCGGCGCACCGATGAAATCGATAAACTGGCCGAACAATTGCGCAGCGATATGGCGGATGATGACAATATCGATCTCAATTCAATGCTGACATCGGCTGAAGCGGCCGATGCGCCTGTGGTCAGATTGTTGAAATCAGTATTTGAAGATGCCGTACAAGTACGGGCCTCCGACATCCATATAGAACCGCAAGAACATAAACTGTATATCCGTTTTCGCATTGACGGCGTACTGCACCAACAAACCGAAGCCGACCTGAAAATTACCACAGCGCTGGTATTGCGGCTCAAGCTCATGTCAGGGCTCGACATCTCCGAGAAACGTTTGCCGCAGGATGGCCGCTTCCAGGTCAAAGTGCGGCTACAGTCAGTCGACGTGCGTATATCGACCATGCCGACCATCTACGGCGAATCCGTGGTCATGCGTTTATTGATCCAGAATGCCGAAGGATTTTCGCTGGAAAAACTGGGCATGCCGCCCGAACTGTTGGCCCGTTTTCGCAAGCTGCTGCATCGTCCTGACGGCATGATACTGGTTACCGGGCCAACCGGTAGCGGTAAAACCACTACTCTTTATGCCGCCCTCAGCGAACTCAACTCCTCCGCCAACAAAATTATTACCGTGGAAGACCCGGTCGAATACCGTTTGCCCGGCATTAACCAGGTGCAGATAAACGAAAAGATCGATCTCGACTTTGCCCGGGTACTGCGTTCCGCCTTGCGGCAAGACCCGGACATCGTTCTGGTCGGCGAAATGCGCGATCATGAAACCGCGCAGATCGGCCTGCGCGCCGCGATGACAGGCCATTTAGTGTTGTCAACCTTGCATACCAACGATGCCGTCAGCTCGCCCATTCGGCTGATGGACATGGGCGTGCCGCGCTTTATGGTCGCCATGTCCTTGTTGGGCGTCATTGCCCAACGGCTGGTGCGGGTCGTCTGCGAAAGTTGCGCCCAGCCTTCCATACCGGAACCCTTCGAACAGACTTGGCTTAAACTTGAATTGGGCGATACTTTGGATCCGCAAGGCTTTGTCCGCGGCAGGGGCTGCATCCATTGCAACGGCACCGGCTATCAAGGCCGGGTGGGCGTTTACGAATTGCTGGAAATGAATACCGAACTGACCGATGCCGCCAATGATCCAGACACCAGTGTTTTTATTAAACTGGCGCGAAAAAAAATAGCGGGAAACACCTTGCGCAGCAGCGCGGTGGCAATGGCTGTGGCTAAACGCACCACCGTTGCGGAAGCCATGCGCATCAGCAATCAGTTTGAAGATTAGCCGGGGGCTGCCACGACATTGCTCCTGTATTCTTGAGGCAATGTTGAAAGGGTTCTTCTTATTTCCAGACGGAATGGATGCCGTGGTCGTGAGGAAACAATTTAATGTATTGCACCAACCGCGGGTAATGCGCCAAGTTGCGGCCGCTGGCGTGCGGCAAGGCGTGGTGCCAGAGGATGAAATCCCCGGCCGAGCCGGTGACCGGCACCGGATCCAGGCTTTCCAAATCCTGTTCGCGCGGGTTTTGCTCCGGCGGAAGTTCCTCCAGCCATTGATCTATACGGCGGTGGAATCCCGGCACACAACGGAAAGCGCCTTGTTCGGCGCTGGTATCGCTCAGGTATAACAGGCCCTGGACGCCGAACGGAATCGGCAAGGCAAGGCTGACATCCCAGTGTATGCGGCTGGGGCCGGATATATTGATACCGCCGCGCTCAGGCCGGTTCAGGCTGGAACGGTCTACGCTAGCCCATAAGTCGCCTGTTCCCCAAAGTTGCTCGAACGCTTTGCGGATGCGCGGTGCTGCGCGGTTTTTATTCAGGGCCGGATGCAGGAACAGCGGCACCCAAAACAGATGCGTTCCGTTGTACCAACTCTCTGAGTTTAGCGGATCCATGCCGAGAAAGTCCCATATCGCCGATTCCGCTTCCCGGCAATCCTCAGCGGAAACCGCGTTGCGCAGCACCACGTAGCCGTTTTCCCGCCAGAACGCCAAGTCCTCTGCCGACAACACGGGGTCTTGAATGTCTTCCCCATTGATGGGGTAGATACGCCTCGGATGTTCCAGATAACGCCTAACCATTGCATTAAGGCGCTCCACCAAGGCGGCATCGGGAGCACCGCCGAGCTTTTGCACAATCCACTGTTCGAATTCGGCATAGCTAGGGCGTTGATGAAACAGATATTCCGCCGGTTCGACAATGCCCAGACCCAGGCCCTGCATCAGCGTGAAATCAAGTCCGTATTCGCCATGCACACTGCTCGGATCAAGCCGGCCCTCGATTTCCAGCATCCGTTTAGACCAATAGCGCCGCAAGTGGAGCACGCCCAATCCGCCGGCCTCCATCGAAGCAAGACTATGTTCAGGTTTTGCTATCAGGTTCACAGGTGCACCCACTGTTCAGCGCTGCAATCGGGCCAGCTTTTGCAGGCCTACCGTGGGCGGCGCACCGAAAGTCTTGCGGAATTCATGGCTAAAATGGGCCGAGTCCGAAAACCCGGTAGCGTGCGCCGCAGTCGTGAAGTTGTTGCCTTTTATGATCTCGCGTATCGCTTTCCGCATCCTGTTCCACCCCCGGTAACGGCGGAAAGGGACGCCGATCTGTTTTGTGAACAGGTGCTGGAATCGCGAGGCGGACAGCCCGACCGCTTCCGACAGCGTCGCCACTGAGGTCAGATCGTCGCCATGTTCGAATAAAAATTCCACCACCTGGGCTATGCGCGGATCGATCGGCTCTGCTCTTGACCGCCGTTTGGAAAAATCCATCAGATCGGCCAATGGCTCCGCAGTCCACTGGGGATTGTAGCGGTCTTCGTAAAGGTCGCGCATGAACGAAACTTCGCCGGTAGTACCGATCAAGGCGCCGCTTACCTCGCGTGTATTGCGTATCAGCGGTTTCAGCGCCTCGGCCGCGGCGATATTCGGTTCGATATAAAACACCGTCAGCGGATCGCCGCCAACATCCAGCTCATGCAGGACGCCGGCGGGAATAACCGCGGTGCGGCAGGACAGCCAATCGCCGCCATGCAGCCGCAGGCGAAAACGGCCGTAAATTCCGGCGAGAAAAACAGGCGCGCCGTGTTGATGGCTCGCGTTGTAGTACAGCGGCCCGGTAAAAAACGTGCGCCCGTCGCTGATGTCCCAGAGCGCGTCGAACTGGACGGCGTCTGTCGCAGCACGTTCATACAAGCGGGGGCTGTCTGTCATTGTTTATACTCCGATACATTGTTTTGATCCCCGTCTTTAACGCAGGCGTTGGCAGTGCAGTCTAGTCAAATAGCAGGCTGTTGACAACTCCCTCCCAGTGGCGGTGGTTTGGGCAATTCGCCGCTATTGGCGTCCAACAAGGTGGGGCGAAAGCTCCCCGTATAACGATGAGGGTAACCATGACAAACCAGAAAGTTTCACACGAACCGATGACCAACCTTTTTCTTTTGGCGTTTGCCGGACTGTGTCTGGCGATAGCGCTTGCGATCGCCTGGGTGCTCGGCTTCACACTGTTTTTCCCGGATGGCGGCTTGGCCGGATTGCTGGTCGAACGGGCCGACATTATCAGGGCTCATATCGACTATCTGATGATGGCCCAATTCCTGTTCATCTTTTTCCTGCTGTTTCGGCAGTATGCCATCGATCCGCCCGTCTGGGTTGTTGCCGCTTGTTGTTTCGGTGCTTTTTTCAATCCACTGTCATTCCTGGTCAGGGGCCTGACGCCGAAGCCATCCGTTGTCGCTACGATTCCTGTTGAAGCGCATTTTCCGTTTCAGGCGGGATTGAGCTTCACATTGACAACGGTCGGTTTTCTGACCGCCGTCGCGCTGGTCGTCAGGGCGGCCTGGAAATTGAGATCGGCGAAGAATGGAGGCTGATTTGCCGTCCAATGTGCTAGGCTGTTTTTGGTGGGATGCATTCACCCTGGCGCAGCCTTGCATTCTATTTGTTAATAAATTATCAAGACAATCGCTTTAGGATGACAAATGCAGGCATGTCGGCTTTTATCAAAACCCAGTAAAATAAATCAGTAGCTTTGGTTGAATTCCATTTATTCAATAACCCCGTATTTACGGAATAACGACAACAACTTATAGTCAAGGCTCACTGATGATGAAACACTATTTGCTGGAAAAGCCGTCGCCCTGGATTGTTAAACACGCTCCGTTGATAGCTAAAGAAGGCCGGGTACTCGACCTTGCCTGTGGCAATGGACGCCATGCAATCCGGCTTGCCAAGCAAGGCTATCGGGTCGATGCGATTGACCGCGATGCTCAGGCCTTATCGAGCATGCTGGGGGTGGACAATATCAACGCGTCTATTGCCGACTTTGAAGCGGGCGGTTGGCCTGACTCAGACCGGCGGTATGACGGCTTAATAGTCAGCCGCTATCTGTATCGGCCGTTGCTTCTCACTCTTGCCGAAATGCTTAATCCGGGCGGCGTGTTGATTTATGAAACCTTCATGATGGGCAACGAACATTACGGCAAGCCCAGCAATCCCGATTTCTTGTTGCAGCCGGATGAGCTGCTGGAAGTTTATTCCCCTGTACTGACTATAGTCGCATTTGAGCAGGGTGAACAGAAAACGCCACGGCCTGCTGTGATGCAACGCATTTGCGCGGTTAAGAATTTATAGCGGCTGCTTGCCGAACGGTACGCGTCAGCTTGAAGATAAGACGCGCCAGGAAAAACAAAACTATTGCGCCCGCCAAGGTTGGAAACAATAAAAACGACCAGTCCGGCCGGGTTAAAAAAATAATCACAGGATTGGAACCTGCGGGCGGGTGAACGGTACGTGTGACCAGCATCGCAGCCAGGGCGGTGCCGACAGCCAAAGCCATGCTCCACCAGTCGGGGCCGACGAATTTGAGAAAACCCAAGCCAATCAAAGAGCAAAGTAAGTGACCGACGATCAGATTGCGCGGTTGTGCAAATACCGCATCCGGGAATCCGAACAATAAAACACAGGATGCGCCGAAAGAACCCAATATCCAGGGGTGGCCGGAAAGTTGACTTAAGGCGGCAATGGAAGCGATAGCCAAACTTGACCCCAGTCCGGCCAAAGCTATATGTAATAGCGAAGGTCTTGGCGGAAGGACTTTGCCGCCATTTCTATTTTTATTCTTAAGCGGCATTAGTTAAGCCTCTCCTTCCAAGTCGGTAAAGGGGATGCGGTATTGACCCGCGCATCCCCGGCTTCAGTTCAAACGATTACTATCAATCCTTCTTGAACTTGGCCGCTTCTTCCGATCCACCGGTGGCATTGCCTTTACTATAGGAATGCGCACCGACGCCGGCCAGCTTGCCGCCCTGGACAATCAGGTATTCGTCGCGAATGGGCCGATTTTCAAAGTAGCACTCAAGAATTTCGCGGGTACCGGCAGCGTAACGTGTCTGCGCCGACAGGCTGGTGCCTGAAATGTGCGGCGTCATGCCATGATTCGGCATCGTGCGCCAAGGATGGTCGTTGGGCGCCGGTTGCGGGAACCAGACATCGCCGGCATAACCCGCCAGTTGACCGCTTTCCAGCGCATTGACAATTGCATCGCGGTCGCACAACTTGCCGCGCGCCGTATTGATCAGATAGGCGCCGCGTTTGAAGTGCTTCAGCGTCTGCTCGTTGATCATGTGCTCGGTTTCAGGATGCAGCGGACAGTTTAAGGTCACGACGTCGCACACCTCGGTCAGACTTTCCAGGCTGGAGTGATAGGTCAGGTTAAGTTCCTGTTCGACCGCTTCCGGCAGTCTATGACGATCCAGGTAGTGCAATTTCACGTCGAACGGTTTGAGCAGGCGCAGTACGCGCAGACCGATACGGCCTGCCGCGACGGTGCCGATGTTCATTGCTTCCAGGTCGTAGGAACGCGCCACGCAGTCGGCGATATTCCAGCCGCCTTTGATCACCCAGTTGTAGGACGGAATGTAGTTGCGTACCAGCGCGAGCGTCATCATGACCACATGTTCGGCAACGCTGTTGCTGTTGCAATAAGTCACTTCGGCAACGGTAATGTTGCGTTCCATCGCGGCTTGCAGATCGGTGTGATCGGAGCCGATACCGGCGGTCACGATCATCTTCAGGTTTTTCGCCTTGGCGATGCGTTCGGCGGTCATATAGGCCGGCCAGAACGGCTGGGAAATGACGATTTCGGCGTCGTGCAGCTCGCGGTCCAGAACGCTGTCGGCGCCGTCCTTGCTGGACGTCACGACCAGTTGATGACCGTTCGATTCCAGATATTTACGCAAACCCAACTCGCCTGAAACACTGCCGAGCAATGCACCGGGTTTGAAGTCGATGGCCTTAGGCGTAGGCAGTGTTTGTCCGTCAGGGTAACGCTCCGGCTGAGGCAGGTCGTCACGGGCATAGGATGTTGGATAACCGTCGATAGGATCGTCGTAAAGAACCAGAATAATTTTTGCCATTTTGCTTTGCCTTAATGATAGTTGGGGGAGGGCGCGTCCGCGATGCGGACGGCCCTGATTTATCCCGGCCGGGTGGCAGTATTGTCCGGTGCTTGCGGCGTCAGCGTCTAATCGTTTCGCCGTATCGGTTAATAGATTGCGGTTATCAAACCGTCGAAACGGTGTTGCAGATTGAGGCTTTGGGCGATGTTCCAGGCGGCGTCCTGCAACGGCGGCGGCAAATCCTGGCGGCGGGCGATCAGGCCGATTTCCCTCGATAGTTCAGGGTTCAATGGAATGGCGGTGACGTCCCGGCTCATTTCAAACAGGCTTAACAGGCTGTGCGGCACCACGCTGTACAGGCCTGCGCTGCGAACGTAGGCGTACAGGGCGAACACCGAGTCGGTTTCCAGCATGATGTTGGGGCTTATGCCCGCTTCTCGGAAGGCGGCGTCGATCAGGCGGCGGTTTTGCATGTTCGGCGTTAGCAGGCACAGCGGCAATTTTGCGACATCGGCCCAGCCTAAATTGTCTTTAAAAAGCCTGGGGTCGGGATTGCGGGCCAACAGCACATGACGTTCCCGGTACAATGGCAGTTTTCGGAAACCTTTCAGTCCGGGATCTTCAAGATAGGTCAGCCCCAAATCAAGCTCGAAGTTGTCGAGTTGACGGATCAGGTCGTCGGCGCACAGCGAAACCAGTTTGACGCCGACGCCCGGATAATCGCTCTGGTAAGGTTCGGTTAACAATGGAGCCACGGCCAGCGTAGTGGGAATGGCGCCGATGCGGAGCGTGCCGGTGAGTTGCCGGTTGCATTGCGCCGCTTCCTGCCTCATGCATTCCCAGTCTTGCGCCAGAATCCGGGCCCATTGCAACAGGCGTTCGCCTTCCGTCGTAAAGCCCTGAAAGCGTTGGCCGCGGCGGATGAGGGTAACGCCCAGTTCTTCTTCAAGATGCTGGATGGCGGTGGATAAGGCCGGTTGGGAAACGCAGCATATTTCAGCCGCACGGCCGAAATGTTCGGTTTTCGACAGCGCCAGCAGGTAATGGATTTGACGGATAAACATAGTGGGATAGTTGGGGAGCCACCAGCGGTTGCAGGCGCTGGTTTGCTGAGACCGGCTAATGGTGTCGGGTTATTCAGGCAAGAAGCCGTCGTTCGAGCCGGCTGTATCGAGATAATATCGGCCGTCGCCGTGACTGACTACCCGTTGGTAGGGCAGGGCGTCAAGCTCGGTCAGGTAAGCAATGGAGTGGGTTTTGATCAGGCAATAGATGACTTCACCTTCCTGCAAGGCCATGTCCCGGCAAGCGCCCGGCGTAATTTCAGCCAGCAGCGTACTGCCGCAATCGACCTGCACGATCAGGCTTTCTCCGCTGGGAATCAGTGCGCAGATGCGGCCCTTGATTTGATTTTGTATCGATATGCCGTCGATATAGCGGCGCGATAGGGCTATGTCTTTGGCGCGTATCGACACTTGCGCCTCACTGCCGACAGCTAAATGCGGCCGTAGCGGCAAGGTCAGCGGCAGGCCGAAGCTGTGGGCCAGGCTGCAACCGGACACATAGTCGTGACGGCTGACGGTCACCGGCAAGATGTTGTCGATCTGGCGGATGCCCAGATAGCGCAACATGCCTTGCTGCTTGGCGACATCGAGCAGCGAGCCGTTGTGCAGCACTTTGCCTTGTTCCAGCACAATCAGCCGGTCGGTCAGCTCCAGAATCTCTCCCAGGGATTGGCTGGCATACAGCACCGGCAAGCTCAGTTCATCCTGTAAGCGTTTTAGAATCGGCAGCAATTGTATTCGGTAACCGTTGCCGATCGCGGCAAAGGTCTCGTCCAGTAGCAATAGTCGCGGCGATTTCAGTAGCGAGCGGGCCAGCGCCACCCGTTGGCGTTCACCGGCGGAAAGCAGTTCGATGACATGGTTCAGGATAGGCCCCAATTCCAACAGCTCGATTAGAAAATCCAGCTTAAAAATGCGGCGGTGTTTCAGCGTCCGGTTATAGGCGGAGGTCAGGTTGTCGCGAACGGTTTCAGTCGAATCGGCGCAGTCGATTTGCAATACAGCGCCCACAGGCCGCTGTTCGCGCGGCATCATGATGCCTTTGCGGCTGTCGAACAGGATTTTGCCGTCCAGCACGATATGTCCGTTTTGCGGCTGAATAGTACCGGCGATTAAGCCGAGCACCGTGCTTTTGCCTGCGCCGGATTTGCCGAACAGGCCGACGCTTGAGTCGCTGATCGACAAGCGCGTAGTCAGGTCGAAATGTCCCCTGCGCAGTTTTACATTCATTTCCAGCAGCATGGTTACCTCCGTTAATTAAGAGATGTTTCCCTCGTTCCCACGCGCTGCCCTTCGATAAAGCTCAGGACAGGCGTGGGAACGAGGAAGCGGAAGATTATCAGCCGGCGACAGCCAGGATCACCGCGCCGGCCTTGAACACCGCCGTGGCGGCTTGGCCTTTGCTCAAACCCAAGGCTTCGACGCTGTCGTTGGTCACGGTGGCGGCAACCTGCTCGCCGCCTTTCAGCTCTATATCGACTTCGGCGTTGACCGCCCCCGGTTTAACCTGGGTTACCGTGCCTTGCAGCTGGTTGCGGGCCGAAAGCCGGTAGCCGCCGAAATCGGTGACGATGATGATTTGCGGGGCTTTGACCAGCGCGACCACTTCCATGCCGGTCTTGATCCCCAGCGTTTCGACGGATTCCTTGGTAATCGAGGCGACGATGGTCTCTCCGCCTTTCAAGCCGATATGAACTTCGGCATTGACTGCGCCGATAATGACTTGGCTGACGGTACCGGTAAACTGATTGCGTGCGCTTGCTTTCATGATGAATCTCCAGATGTTGATTAATTTAATATCGAGGTACCCTTGATCTGCACGTAAACCGCCATGCCGATCTGCAAACCCAGCATTAGCGCCGATTTGCGGGTGATGTGCGCCAGCAGCGCCTGATTGCCAATCCGCATTTGCACCACAGTTTGGCCGTCGCGACCGTCGGCGATGCCGGTAATCGTTGCTGGCAGCACATTCAGGATGCTGGTGGCGGTCGGCGCTTCAAGGGCGATGCTGACGTCGCGGGCGTAAATCTGTACCCGTAACGGTGTGCCGATCTCTGCATCGACCGCCGGTAGGCTGAGTGAACCTCCGGCAAAGGCGACGCGGGTCAGATGATAGTCGGCTTCGTGTTCGGCGACGGTCGCCTGCCAAACCGTGGCGGCTTCCCGGTCTTGCGCCAGCGGCACGTCGAGACGGCTTTGCGTTTCCGGCAGCGGCCCGGAAGCCAGTGCCCGGCCGTCTTCTAGGATCACCAGCGTGTCGGCCAGTTGCGCGACTTCCTGCTGCGAATGGGTGACGTACAGCACCGGAATATCCAGTTGCTGATGCAGTCGGCTTAAAAACGGCAGAATTTCCTGCTTGCGTTTGAAATCCAGCGACGCCAGCGGTTCGTCCATCAGCAGGACTTCAGGATTGAGCGCCAGGGCGCGGGCGATTGCGACCCGCTGGCGCTCGCCGCCGGACAAGTGTCCGGGCATGCGCTCCATCAGATGGCCGATGCCCAGCAGTTCAACGGCCTGTTCCAGTTTGACCGTGCCCGAATTTTGTTTGATCCGCTTCAAACCGTAGTGCAGGTTATCCCGCACCGTCAAATGCGGAAACAGGTTGGCTTCCTGAAACACGTAGCCCAGCGGCCGTTTATAAGTAGGCAGGAACAGGTTGCGTTCGCTGTCCTGCCAAACATGGCCGTTGATTTCAAGCTTACCCAGCGGCGCGCGTTGCAGTCCGGCGATACAGCGAAGCAGGGTGGTTTTGCCGGAGCCGGAATGGCCGAACAACACCGTAATGCCGGTGCCGGGCAGTGTTAAATCGACGTCCAGTTTAAAGTCGCCGTAGTCGAGCTGGAAGCGGGCTAGTATTGTTGTCATTTTGAGTTTTTACATATTAATTATTCAGCTACAGATTGGCGCAAGGCAAAGGGCGGTAGTGTGTCCGACGCTCTTTTTTCGCCTTTCGTCTTGTCCGTATTGATCTGTGGCTATAAATTTACAAAAAAATCATTTAAGCGGATGAGCGACGGGCTGAGTTTTCAGCGCGGTGTACAGCACCAGCAGTACGCTGAACGAGAACAACAGCAAGCCGCCCGCCAGCCAGTGCGCTTCGCTGTATTCCAGCGCTTCGACATGGTTGTAGATTTGCACCGACACCACGCGGGTCTTGTCCGGAATATTGCCGCCGACCATCAGCACCACGCCGAATTCCCCGACCGTGTGCGCAAAACCTAAAATGGATGCGGTCAAAAAGCCGGGTTTAGCGAGCGGCATAACCACGCTAAAAAAAGTATCCAGCGGACTGGCGCGCAAAGTCGCGGCGGCTTCCAAAGGTTGTTCGCCGATAGACGTGAATGAGGCTTGCAACGGTTGCACGACAAACGGCAACGAATACAGCACCGACGCGATGACCAGGCCGGAAAAAGTAAACGGCAATGTGCCCAGACCCAGCCAAGTAGTGAACTTGCCGACAGCTCCGGCCGGTCCCATCAGCACCAGCAAATAAAAGCCCAACACCGTCGGCGGCAGCACCAGCGGCAGCGCGACGACGGCGTTGATAATGCCTTTCCACGAAGAACGCGTCCGGGCCAGCCACCAGGCCAGCGGCGTGCCGAGCAGCAGCATCAACACGGTTGCGATGGTGGCGACTTTGAAGGTTAAAAACAATGCATCGAGATCGGCAGCGGTCAGCATAAGTGCCCCCTTGATTATTTAGGCAAACCAAAACCGTATTTTTCTATAATCGCCAATGCCGCCGGAGATTTAAGGAAATCCACCAAGGCAAGGGCGGCCGGATTTTCGGCGCCGGTTTTCAGTAACACGGCCATTTGACGGAATGGACTATGCAGATCATCCGGTATGAGCCAGCCCGAACCGCTGCCGATTTTTCCGCTATTCACATTAATAACTTGCGCCAGCCCCACAAATCCCAGCTCGGCATTGCCGGTGCTGACGAACTGAAAAGTTTGCGAGATGTTTTCGCCCATTACGAACAAGGGCCGTAGCTTGTCCAGTACGCCCAGGCTTTTCATCACCTCTTCCGCCACCACGCCGTAAGGCGCATGGCTAGGATCGGCAAGGGCAATATGTTTAAAGTCGCCGGTTGCCAGGATTTTTCCCTGACCGTCGACATAGCCGGGTTTCGCAGACCACAACACCAGTTTGCCGATGGCGTACACAAAATGACTATCGACAACCGCGAAACCGGTTTTTTCCAGTTCCAGCGGGTATTGTTCGCTGGCCGATAAATACACCTCAAACGGCGCACCGCTCTGGATTTGCGCAAAAGCCTTGCCGGAGGAACCGAACGATAATTTGGCGGTGTGGCCGGTAGCCTTTTCAAATTCAGCGGCAATTTCGGTCATCGGTTTAGTGAAATCAGAGGCTACGGCGACCAGAGTGGTTGCAGCCCAGGTAGTAGGCGTAAGCAACATCAGCCATGCGACGATAAGAAGACGAAAAAAACGGTTAGGTAACATAGTATTCTCCAAAAGTTAAAGAAGTGTTGCTGGTTAAAAGCGCGGAGCGATGCCGCGTAGTAAAAATCGTATGCGAAAGCCGGAAACACCGGACTATCCGTGCCGCCAGACCTTAATTGCCGAGAGCAGCAGTATTAACGCCAATAACGGCAGTAATATGGTTTCCGGAACCATTCCGAGTAGCTGCCCGCCCAGGAAAGCGCCAAACAGCGACCCAGCTGCCATCATCAACAGAAAGTCTCGGTTTTGTCCCAATACGGCAAAGCTTCGGTCGGTGCTGTAGCGGGTAAAGCCGGTCAGCATGGTGGGCAGGCTGACCGCTAACGACAAGCTCCCGGCAAGCTTGATGTCCGCGCCGAACAGCAATACCAGCGTGGGTATCAGCAGCTCTCCGCCCGCGACGCCCAATAACGAAGCGACCACGCCTATGCCAAACCCCGCGAACACGCCGGCGGCGACCTGGAGCGCGCCCGAAAGCGGTGGCAGGCTTGCATTTGCCGGGTTATGGCCGAATACAAGCAACAAGGCTATTGCCGCCAATAACACGGCGATGACTTTGTAAAAGCTTTCGGTTTTTAGCTTTATCGCCCAGCCGGCCCCGAACCACGCGCCTAACAGGCTTCCCGCCAGCAGGTTCACGATTATGCTCCAATGCGCCGCCAGCTCATTGAGCGGGACTGTTCCCATCCTGAACGGCAGCGCCGAGGCCACGACAATAAGACTTATCGCCTTATTGACAATAACGGCTTCCAGGACGGCGAAGCCGAACGGCCCGATCAATAAGGGCAGGCGAAATTCCGCGCCGCCCAGTCCAATCAGGCCGCCCAATGTGCCGATAAGGGCTCCGCTGCCGAATACGCTCAGCTTATCTGTTTTCATCGGCTCATCAATCCGTCAAAAGCGCAACATGCTTTGCACATAGAAGAAATTGGTGTCTTGCTTATCCGGCGCATTGGCGGTCTCCTTGGCGAAAGTGCCCTTGAACAGATGCGCATAGCCGGTTTCGAAATTCAGGCTGCTGTTGAAATCGTAGCGCGCCGTCAGTTCGATCTGCTGGCCGACAAAGTTATCGGTTCTGCCCGTGGCATCGCGCAGATTGGCCGTGGTCCAACTATCCTTGTCTTCCGCGAGCCAATAGAAGCGATGGCTTAGGCCAAGTTGCACATCTCTTCGCGGCGCGGCGGTAACCCGTAACCCCGGCGTATTGATATTGCTGCGGGCAAAAGCGCCGTATATGCCGGTCGCACCGAACTCGAAGCGCCGCGCGCCGTACAGGGTGTCGAAACGCTGGTTTTTCTTATCGTTGGGATCGTGATCGCCGCTGGCGTAATCATATTCCAGCGCCAAGCGCGGCGACCAGGGAATATCAAAGGTGTAACCGACATCCAAGTGTTGATACCAGGCGGAATGATCCAAATCGGTACCATTGCCGGCGGCGGTCGATGAACGCACCGTGCCGAATTGGCCGATGGTTTCGGTTTGAAAATCGAATGCGCCCTTGGCCGGTTTCATGTAAAAGCGCATGCCGGGCGTAAAATAGCGGCGGTTGGCGGTCTGGCTGCGCTTACGGTCGCCTTCGTCCAAATGGTACAAATACAGTTCGGCGTTAATGCCCCAGGCTATGTTATATTTTTCCAAAAATCCGCCGGAAAACCAGGTTTGGTATTCGGGTTCGTCGAAACTGTGGAAGCCGTCGAGCAGTTGCTGCGAGTTATTCGGATAGCGGCCGACCGGTTTGGTCACAAAAGCATTGAATTGCCAGTTGTTATAATCAAGCAAACGCAGCCGCACGCCATCGAAACTATTGATGGTGTTGCGCATCGCGTTTCTGGCAATCAATCGGCGACTACCGAAATTAAGCGACTGACGACCGACGATGACTTCCGCGCCCAAACCGCTGTAGGCGACGTTCTGATCAGCCCAGGCCAGATAACCCTGGATAAAATCGGCCTCGTCGACATGGGTGTTATTGATCCCGGAACCGCTATCGGCGCCGACCTGCCGGGCATCCAGAAACTCGACTCCGGCGCGAAAATGATTGTAGCGGGCCTCCAGAAATACATCGAGTTGCAGCGGAATTTGTTGATCGCCGCCTTTGCCGCCCGCTTTGAAACTGCCGTCCAGGGTTTCGTAGCGGGTGCGCTGTTCCACCGACAGCGACAGCCAGTTCGGCAAGTTCAGTGCGTCGTGCAGGTTCCAGACCGGTTTTTCGTATTTGTCGGAACCGAGCAAGGCATCGGGCATCTGGCTGGAAAAGGCAGTAAATGGCGGTTTGGTGTATTTTTTCTGCTCAGCAGCCTGAGCAGTGCCGCTACCGGCCATGCAAAAGCCGCCGGCGACAATCAAACTGAGTGTGTGGCCCGCCACACCGGCAAGAGGTATTCTTCTCATCGTCAATGACCTAATAATTATGAGTTATGATGTTTACATCTCGGCAATTGCTCCTGCATCCATGCAAGTTGTACGTTGATTCGCCGATACATACAGGTCTTATTGTGGAAAACTAAAATAAGACGGCGCTCTAGTTTAACTCGTTATGTATAAAAGTACATAACGAGTTAATGGTAATGCTTAAGCAAGCGGTGTGCCAATGAATGTTAACGATATTAAGTTATTGAGTTATATTGATTATTTTTGTCGTCGAAAAAGTGGATAATGTTTTGTTTCGGACATTTTGTTATGTTCTGTAGACTTGGTGACAATGGTGGGATATTCAGCACCGCCCTCACGTCATTTGATTGGAAACGGGTTGCCCTGACTGGGAAATAATGTTTAACTCAATTTTTATACCGCAATACAAGCATCTATGATCGGTAATTCAAATCACAACACTATTCCGACTTGCTGGGTCGATGGCGAATTGCGGCTGGCCGGTCTGGACAGACGCATGATCGGTTTGCTAAGGGCGATAGAGCAAAGCGGCTCGCTCAATCAGGCCGCCAAGCAGGTGGGCTTGAGTTATAAAGGCGCCTGGCAAATCATCGAAAGAGCCAACAACGGCGCACCGAAAACATTGGTCAGCACCGCCACCGGCGGCAGTAAAGGCGGGGGCACCTGTTTGACCGAGTCGGGACGCTCTTTGCTGGCGCTGTTTACCCGCCTGGAACAACAGCATCGGCAATTTCTGGAACAGCTCAACCGAAGTCTCGCAGACGACCCCGATACGGTCCTGCTGTTGCAGCGGTTGGTGGTTAAAACCAGCGCCAGCAACCAGCTTTTCGGCAGTATTAGCGCGGTTCAGGCCGGCACGGTGAATGCCGAGGTTGCCGTGACCTTGAAAGGCGGCGAACAGGTGATTACCACTCTCACCCAGACATCGCTGAACGATCTCGGGTTAAAGGTCGGCGACGATGCGGTATTGCTGGTCAACAGCGCCGACATCACGCTGGTCATCGATTCCGGGTCCACTCGCTACGCGGCGCGAAATTGTTTGTCCGGCAGCGTGATTCGCGTCCAGCAGGACGAAGTCAATGCGGAGGTGATTGTGCTGCTGGCCGGCGGCGAGACATTGGCCGCGATGATCACGCAGCAGAGCGCACAAAGTCTGATGCTGACGCCCGGCGTATCCGTCTGGGCGATGTTTAAAAGCAACACGCCGGTTCTGGGCGTCATGCCATCGCGCTAATACAGTCACAGCAAACCGGACGCGGCTATAAACGCCCGGTGCTATCCATCAAGTGTCAACGGTCAACGGGGTTGATATAATGGTACTATCAAAAGCGGTCGATTTTGCCGTGCTGAACTGGAATGCCTGGGCTCCCGGCGTCAGCAGCCGCGAGGATTGGCTTGGCGGCAAAGCCTTTGTCCAAGCCGAAAAAGCGGCGCTACCGGCTATGGCGCCAAAGACACTGCAACGCAGATTAAGCCCATTAGCCAGAGCGGTTTTTAATGCGGCGGACGGTTGCAGGGATGGCGATAAAGCACTGCCGATTGTGTTCAGCTCCGCCCATGGCGAAGTGAACAAGTCATTGGAGATGCTTCAAAGCATGCAGAAAGGCGAGGAAGTTTCGCCGACAGCTTTTAGCCTGTCGGTTCATAACGCCATATCGGGACTGTTTTCGATAGCCTATGCCAATCATCAGGAAATCACCGTGATTGCGCCGGGCCAGGACGGCATCGCTCCGGCATTTATTGAAGCGCTGGGGCTGCTGCATGAACGCCATAACGAGGTACTGATCGTGCTGTATGATGAACCGCTATCGGGTTTTTATCCGTCGCAGCCGTTTGCGCTCAATGGGCCTGCGGTTTGTGCGCTGGCGTTAAGGATCGCTTTGACCGGGAACGGCTTACCGATGCGGTTTAGCAGGTCGCCCGCTCGGCGCGACGATGGCGAGCACGCTTCGCAGATATTCTCTTTTTTAAAGTTTCTTGTTTCCGACGATAAAGCGTTGGCGCTGGGCAATCATAGACACAGTTGGGAATGGTACAAAAAATAACCGCAAAACTCGGCTACGGCTGGCGTCTTTTGGCAACGGGACTGAGTTTTTTTTGTTTTGGCGCGGGCGGCCTATTGCTGTGGATATTCGTGTTTCCGGTGTTGTCTTTTTTGCCCGGCAATCCGCGGCAAAAGGTCAGCCGGGGCCAAAAAATAGTGTCTTACAGTTTTTATGTCTTCATCGGTTTGATGCACAGACTGGGCGTAATGACTTACGAAGTCGTGGGCCTGGACAAGCTTAACCGGCCCGGCCAGTTGATCATCGCCAATCACCCGACGCTGGTCGATATTGTGTTTTTGATCAGCCGTATCAAACAGGCCAGCTGTATTGTCAAAGCCGGGCTGTGGCATAATCCGTTCATGCGCGGCCCGATCGTCAATGCGGGATACATCAGCAACGGCGATCCCGGGCAAATGATAGACGAATGCGTCGCCTGGTTGCGCTCGGGTGGGTCGATGGTTATTTTTCCTGAGGGAACCCGGTCAATACCCGGCAAGCCGTATCGTTTTCAACGCGGAACGGCGGCCATTGCGTTGCAGGCCAATACCGTGGTGACGCCGGTCACGCTGAGCTGTTATCCCAGCACCTTAACCAAGGCCGAGCAGTGGTATCAAATTCCCGACCGCCGCTTTCATCTGACCATGCACGTCGGAGACGACATTGCACTGGATGAGTTTGTCGGCATCAGTCCAAAATCGGTCGGGACACGCCGTTTTACCCAGTACCTGCAAGATTACTTTACGCAACAGAGAGCTTTATAAACACGATGGAAAATGAATTAAAACAACTGATTATCGATACGCTGGAGCTGGAGGATATTAGCGTGGCGGATATAGACAGTCATGCGCCGCTGTTTAACGACGGTTTGGGGCTTGATTCCATCGATGCGCTGGAATTGGGCTTGGCTATCCGCAAAAAATACGATGTAAAGATCGATGCCGAAAAAGAAGACGCGGTGAAGATTTTCTCTTCGGTTTCAACGTTGGCTGAATACATTCAAGCGGCGCGCGGTTGAGGTTATGATGATCAAAGAGCGTGAAGAAATTTTAACGGCGGTCAGGGAGATAATGGCCGAGCTGTTCGAGATGGACGAACAGGCCATCACCCTGGACGCGCGGCTGTATGAAGACCTGGATTTCGACAGTATCGATGCGGTGGACATGATCGTCAGGCTTAAAGAAATGACCGGCAAAGCGATCAAAGCCGAAGATTTTAAAACGGCCCGCACCATTGGCGATGTGGTCGAGGCGGTTTACAAAATGCTTAATGACTAACATGCGGTTGCTGGTTTTATCGATCCGGTTATGTCCTTTTTTCTCGTTCCTACGCGCTGCGCCGCGAGTCACGGCTATGAAGTTAAGCGTTGTAGGAGCGGGCCATGCCCGCGATGAAGTAGCTACAATTCTGCAATCGCTGCTCAAATGTCGCGGGCACGGCCCGCTCCTACGGTGTCATTGTGGTTAACTTGGCCGTGACGCAGCGCGTGGGAACGAGATAAATATGCGCTTGCTTGCAAACAGCATGATTGGCCTGTCAATCCTGTTATACCCGGCGGCAGTCTTTTTCGGCGGACGTCATTTCGAGCCCTGGAAAATCGCCGCCCTATTGATCGTGTTGCTGCTGGTCAGGCTGGCGGCGGGTTATTCCAGCAAACATTGGAGTATTCCTTTAACGATTGCGGGCATCGGCTATTGCGTGTTTGCGATGTGGAGCAACCAGTTAGGCGCGTTGCTGTTTTATCCGACGCTGGTCAATGGCTTGATGCTGCTCATTTTCGGCTGGAGCTTGTTTTATCCGCCCAGTTTGATTGAGCGCCTGGCGCGCATTCAGCACCCCGACTTGCCGCCGGAAGGCGTTATTTATACCCGCCGCGTGACGCAAGTCTGGTGCGGCTTCTTCATCATTAACGGCGCATTGGCCTTGGCGACGGCTCTTTGGGCCAGCCTGGAAGTCTGGAGTTTATACAACGGCCTGATCGCTTACGTGTTGATGGGCGTTTTATTCGCCGCGGAATATCTGGTCAGGATCAGAACCCAGAAACATGTCAGATAAACTGCTGCCGTTGTCCCACTGCTTAATTGGCAACAGGCCGGTAGACGCGCCTGTCGCCTATCATGCCGGACGGTATTATTCGTCAGGGCAGTTTGCCGACGCCGTTAAATCCTGGGCCGGCAAACTGCAAGCGCAGCCGTTCTTGAATTATGCCTTGTACACTGAAGACGCTTATCCCTTCGCCGTGCTGCTGTTTGCGTTGCTGCATGCCGGTAAACAAATCTGGATGCCCGGCAATAACCGTCCCGGCACCGCGGAGCAATTAGAAAAAGACTGTCAATTGCTGGGCGACTGGCACATCGGCGAGCCCTTCGATTACTGTTTGGACGTGGCGGACAGTCCAACTCAATCGTTATCGCCGTTAAACCCTTTTGACAGTCAGCTGGTTATTTTTACCTCCGGTTCTACGGGGCAGGCCAAACCGATAACCAAATGCCTGCACCAGTTTCAGCTTGAAATCGACACGCTGGAAAAAAACTGGGGCGAACAACTGGGCGATGCTGCGGCATTGGCGACAGTCAGCCATCAGCATATCTATGGCTTGCTGTTCCGCGTGTTATGGCCGTTGTCGGCAGGGCGGTGCTTTCATAGCCAGACTTATATCAATCCCGAAGCCCTGGTCAGCGCTGTTCAACAAGGCCCCGTATACTGGATTGCCAGCCCGGCGCATTTAAAGCGCTTGGATCAGGCATCGCCCTGGGACGGCATTGCCGGGTTAAAGGCGGTTTTCAGTTCCGGCGGCGCGTTGCCGGGAAATGCGGCGGAGCGGATATTGAACGAAAGCGGGCAGGCGGTGATCGAAGTCTACGGCAGCTCCGAGACCGGCGGTATCGCCTGGCGGCGGCAGGATGAGGCTTGGACGTTATTCTACGGCATGGCGTTGAGTCATATCGATGGCAACTGGTTGCTACATTCGCCTTACTTGCAAGCAGAGCAAGGTTTCCAGTTGGACGATCAAATCACCTTGCACGATGATGGCCGGTTCATGTTGCACGGCAGGTCGGATCGCATCGTCAAAGTCGAAGAAAAACGCCTGTCCCTGGCCGAACTGGAGCAACGCTTGATGGCCGAGCCGTGGATAGAGGATGCGCATGCGCTGGTAATCAATAAAAGCCGGGATGTTGTCGCGGCGGTCGTAGTGCTAAGTCAACAGGGCTTGGAGCAGTTGGCAATCCACGGCAGAAACCGGCTAATCAGGCAACTGCGCAGAACGCTTGAGCAATGGTTCGAGCCGGTGGTGTTGCCCAGAAAATGGTTGTTTGTAAACACGATGCCGTTAACCACTCAAGGTAAGATCGAGCATCATCTATTAAAAATCCTGCTGGATTTTGATGGCCGAAAACTCCCCCAGACGCTCAATTTTAATATGACTCATGAAGGCGTCCGGCTTGAGCTTAAAGTTCCCGAAGATTTACTTTATTTCCCCGATCATTTTGCGAGTTACCCGATTTTGCCGGGCGTAGTACAACTGGCTTGGGTGGAGCATTTCGGCAAGCTGTTTTTCGTTATTGATAAACCGTTTTCGCAGATGGAAGTGGTTAAATTCACCCAAGTCATCCAGCCCGGCGATCAATTAACGCTGACGCTCGACTGGAATCCGACAACGGGAAAACTGTATTTCAATTTCAGCTCGGAGCGCGGCGCGCATAGCTCGGGGCGCATGGTTTACGAGGGTAAGGGACGATGAAAGTATTCAGTACAAAAACGAACAACCACGAAGT
Source organism: Methylobacter sp. Wu8 (assembly GCF_036440755.1). Classification (NCBI taxonomy): domain Bacteria; kingdom Pseudomonadati; phylum Pseudomonadota; class Gammaproteobacteria; order Methylococcales; family Methylococcaceae; genus Methylobacter; species Methylobacter sp. Wu8. Next base: position 39,496 of record NZ_JAZGVT010000073.1, read on the forward strand.
TTTCAAACTATTTTTCTTCGTGTCCTTCATGCTCTTCGTGGTGAATAATGCTTTCGGAGTTTTATAGCCAATGAAACCTTGCATCATCATTCCCGTTTACAATCACGAAGCCGCGATTCCCCTGGTGCTGGCCCAATTAAAAAGCTTCGGCATGCCGACTTTACTGGTTAATGACGGCAGCTCGGCATCTTGCTCCCGGATTCTGGCGGATTGTGCCGAACGGGAACCGGACTGGCTGACCTTAATCAACCGTCCTGAAAACGGCGGCAAAGGCGCTGCGGTACTGGACGGCTTTAAGGCGGCGCAGGCTATGGGATTCAGCCATGCAATCCAGATCGATGCCGACGGACAGCACGACGTGAACGATATTCCGGCGTTTGTCGAGGCCGGAAAGCGGCATCCTGATGCGCTGATTTTAGGACGGCCGGTGTTCGATCAAACCGCGCCGAAGAGCCGGGTTTACGGCCGAACTATCGCTAACCTGTGGGTATGGATCAACACCTTGTCGCTTGCGATTGAAGACAGCATGTGCGGTTTCCGTGTGTATCCCTTGGCTGCGGTGGCAGAGCTAACCCGCACCACTCAGATAGCCGAGCGCATGGATTTTGACATCGACATCCTGGTGCGCCTGTATTGGCAAGGCGTAGACGTGATCAATATACCGACGCGTGTGCAGTATCCTTATGACGGCGTGTCGCATTTCAAATTATGGCAAGATAACCTGAGGATCTCGAAAACCCACGCCAAGCTGTTTTTCGGCATGTTGCCGCGCATCCCGCAACTGCTGGGCAGGCGCTATAGATGAGTAAATCTTCGCATTGGTCGGAGATGGGCGAATGGAGCATGATCCGGGGCATGCGTTTCTTGCTGCGCGTTTACCTGTTGCTGGGGCGTAGCGCGTTGCAGTGGTTTTTATACCCGGTCGTCAGTTATTACTGGCTGGCGAACAAGCCGGGCAGGGCGGCCAGCCAAGCCTATTTAAAGCGCGTTGCGAAGCTTTCGCCCGCATCGGATTTGAGCGGAAGCCTCCTGGACAGCTACCGGCACTTCATCTGCTTTGCCAACGCCATTATCGACAAATTGGCGGCCTGGTCCGGCGCGTTGACGCTGGCGGACGTGGATTATGCAGGGCGCGGCGAATTGCTGGCTCAAATCAAGACCGGCAGGGGCGCAGTCCTGCTGGGCTCGCACCTGGGCAATCTTGAAGTCTGCCGCGTGATTGCGGATATGGATGGCGCGCCCCGCATCAACGTGCTGGTACACACCAAGCACGCCGAAAAATTCAATCGCCTGCTGAAGCAAACCAACGAGAATAGCGGCTTAAACCTGATCCAGGTGACCGACATCAGCGCCGCCACGTCAATGCTGCTGAGCGATAAAATCGACAACGGCGAACTGGTCATCATTGCCGCGGACCGGACGCCGGTAAGCCCGCATCCGCGCGTGAGCCGGGCCGAGTTTCTGGGCGCTGATGCGTTGTTTCCGCAAGGCCCGTTTATCCTGGCCTCGCTGCTTAAATGTCCGGTTTACACCTTGTTTTGCCTGAAACAGCAGGGCAGACAGGCGATCTATTTTGAACATTTCAGCGAACTGTTGACGTTCCCCAGAAAAACCCGCGAGCATGCCATACAGCAAACCATACAAAGCTATGCCCGGCGACTGGAGCATTATTGCTTAATGGAACCGTTACAGTGGTTTAACTTTTTTGATTTTTGGCAATTGATTGATAAAGAAAGCGATGAACAGTAAGAATACCGTGGTTTTTGATGGGCAGGCGTTGACGATTGAGTCTATTTGCCAAATAGCCAACCAACAAGCGCAGGTTGAGTTAGGCAGGCAGCCGAAATTTATTGAGCGCATCAACAAAGGCGCCCGGTTTATCGATACCTTGTTAAAGGAAGAAGGCTTTGTTTACGGCGTAACCACCGGCTACGGCGAGTCCTGCACGGTCTCCATTCCGCTGAACCTGGTCGAGCAACTGCCCAAGCATCTGTACACGTTCCACGGCTGCGGGCTGGGCGATCATTTTGACGCCCAGCAGACACGGGCCATACTGGCCGCGCGCCTGACCAGTCTGGCGCGCGGTTACTCGGGCGTGCGCTACAAACTATTGAAACAGTTGGCTGAATTATTAAAGCAGGACATCCTGCCGTTGATCCCGCAGGAAGGTTCGGTCGGCGCCAGCGGCGATTTAACGCCGTTATCCTATGTCGCCGCCGTGCTGGCCGGGGAGCGGGATGTGCTGTATCAGGGCCGGCGTCAGCCGACGCAAACGGTTTTTGCGGAACTCAATATCGAAGCGCTGACCTTAAAACCGAAAGAAGGCCTCGCGATCATGAACGGCACGGCGGTCATGACCGGCATTGCCTGCCTGGCCTATCAACGCGCCGAATATTTATCCCGGTTGGCCACGCGGATCACCAGCCTGGCTTCGATCGCCTTGAACGGCAATGCCTACCATTTTGACGAGAAACTGTTTTCGGTCAAGCCGCACCCCGGCCAAAACCGCGTCGCCGAGCGGATACGTTCGGATTTGCAGTTGCAGCGCAGTGCGCCGCGCCACGATACCCGCTTGCAGGATCGCTATTCGTTGCGCTGCGCGCCGCATATCATCGGCGTGCTGGAAGACTCGTTGCCCTGGCTGCGGCAGTTTATCGAGAATGAATTAAACAGCGCCAACGACAACCCGATCATCGATGCCGAAGGCGAACACGTCCTGCATGGCGGCCATTTTTACGGCGGCCATATCGCTTTTGCGATGGACAGCCTGAAGACCGCCGTGGCCAATCTGGCCGATTTAATGGACCGGCAAATGGCGCAGTTGATGGACCCCAAATTCAACCACGGTCTGCCCGCCAATCTTTCCGGCGCTACCGGCGAGCAAGCGGTGTTGAACCACGGCTTCAAGGCCTTGCAAATAGCGGTGTCCGCCTGGACGGCCGAAGCGCTTAAATTGACCATGCCCGCCAGCGTGTTTTCCCGCTCTACCGAGTGCCATAACCAGGACAAGGTCAGCATGGGCACGATAGCAGCGAGAGATTGTATCCGCATTTTGGAGTTGACCGAGCAGGTTGCGGTGGCTGTGTTGCTTGCGGTTGTTCAGGGCGTTGAGTTGCGGGGTAATGTGGAGGCGTTAAGCCCGGCTTTGCAAAATACCGTCAAGCAACTACGCGAATATAGCCCGTTTTTAAATGTCGACCGGGCGTTGGAACAAGAGCTACGACAGTGTCTGATGTTAATACGCAATCAGCATTGGGAGTTATATGATTAAAACTACTCCTCGTTCCCACGCGCCGCGTGGGAATGCAGTTCAGGGCGCGCTGCGCCCCGAGGATTAAACACTATGGGCCGTAGCCGCTACCGAATCTGCCACGAACAAGCCCCGCATTTTTTGACCTGCACCGTGCTGAACTGGATGCCGCTATTCACCAGACCGCAAACCGCAGGCATCATTTTGGACGCACTACGATACCGGCAAGAAGAACACGGCTGGAAAATATACGGCTACGTCATCCTGGAAAATCACCTCCATATGATCGTACAAGCCGAGAATCTGTCTGTGGAATTGCCGCGCTTCAAATCCTACACGGCCCGCCAACTGATCGACCACCTGAAAGAATGCCGCGCCGAGCGCTTGTTGCAGCAACTGGCGTTTTTCCGCAAGGAATACAAACGCGAGGATCGGGATTATCAATGCTGGGAAGAGGGATCGCATCCGCAGCTAATCGAGAACGAGCAGGTGCTTCGGCAGAAGCTGGAGTATATCCATCAAAACCCGGTGAAACGGGGCTATGTCGATGAGCCTATGCATTGGCGGTATTCCAGTGCCAGGGATTATGCGGGTGTTGCCGGGTTGATTCCTGTTTTTAAGGATTGGCTGTGATTCGCGGCGCAGCGCGCCTTGGACTGCAAGTACTGTCTCTTCACTCACACCACATCCTCGTTCCCACGCGCCGCGTGGGAATGCAATCCAGGGCGCGCTGCGCCAAGTAAACGAGGGTATGTGGATGACAGGCATTGGAAGTATTCCAGCGCCGGAGATAAAGGGGGCGTTGCCGGGTTGGTTCGTGTTTTTAAGGCTTGACGGTGACTCGCGGCGCGGCGCGCCTTAAACCGCATTCCCACGCAGCGCGTGGGAACGAGAAAATGTGTCGCTAGCGCGACGGTTGATTGAATCGGGTTCTCGCACCCGAGGGCGAGTTACTTTCTTTTGCTCCGCCAAAAGAAAGTAACCAAAGAAAAGGCGGCCCGGTTGCCGCTTTGATCCTGCGTTCCTCGCTTTCGCCGGGGGTTGACGAAAGGGGCTCCTGCCCCTTCGTCAACGTGCGGCCTCCCTGCCGCACCCCTACGGGCTATTCCCGGCGAAAGCTCCGGTACTCGGCGCGGCAAACGGGATTCAGTCCGTACCATCGGCCGGTTTTCTTCGCTACTGCACGGTACTCATTGTTATACACAAGCATTTAAAAGCACGTCATTCCGGCAGGGATTGCCGGAATCCAGAACACAGGGATGTGAATCTATTGGTTGGTACTTTACCTCCGCCGGGCGGGGCATGTTGCCCCGCCCGAAACGTTTGACGGTAGTTAGGCATTGTATAAACGTTAGGAGCGGGGTTGCAAACCCCGCCCCGCTTGTGGTGATTCCTCAATGAGTTGTATTTTTACCTTTTTTCTCCCATCCAAAAAGCTAAATATCTTCTCGACATTGAAGATGAACGCCACCGCAAAAATTATGGCAACAACTAGAATGTTCCCACTCGTAACACCATCTATTAACGGATTTAGTAATTTATCCATAAGTATTTCGGTTTTATTAATATCGTTTCACTACGCTGAGAACCGCCAACGGCGGGGTGCGTCCCTTTTATTGATTTGTTAGGCACCAGTTTTTTTGGTTCGGTTAGTCATTAGATAAGTTTCCCAGTTAATATGGCTTGAAAGCCCATCGAGATCAGGAAACAATGTAACACGATTCACACCATAATCATCGAGCATTACGAGGATGTCTTTTTTAAGTCCTGCGGGAATTTTAGCTTTTAATAAATTCGGAAAGTCTTTCGTGCCGGGAACTTCTTCGCAAACGATTTCACGCTCAACTGGCAAATGCACTGTAAAACAACCTCGCTGATTTAAGATACGAGTAGAAATGCTCCTTGAAGTGAATCCAGAGCCATTAAATTCGCCACTATCAATTTGAATTTTTAACGGTTTGATGTGAAGTAAGGGCATATGAAAATAAAGTGCGGCGTCCTTGTGTGGGTACTCGCTACATGCGAAATATAACGCAACTAAAGGGTTCGAAGTCCAGTCCAGAAGCCAAGTGGCTAGACCATAATGTTGTGCAAGAGCCAAGCGTTCCCACTCATTTTCAGGAAGGTTTGGTAAGTAGGCCGCTGCTTGTTCGCACCAATACCGAAACCTTAGAAGACATCTATTGTCTGGTAAAACATACTCCTGTCTTGCTGCTTTAGGGAGGAGTAGCCATGAATAATCAGCTTGTCCTCTATACCACCATCCAACGCCACTGTGAGGTCTGAATCCTCGTAGAAATTGGTGAATCTTTTCTAAGGAATCAAGAGTGCAATATTGAGGTGTCATAAAATACAATGCCTAATGTAAAGACAATCGGGCTAGTTCGTTTAAAGTTGAAAAAGAAAACAGCATTATAACTGCGCTCCGGTTAAGTGAGTAGGATGTCGGTGAAGTACCAACCGACAGATTCACATCCCTGTGCTCTGGACTCCAGCAATCCCTGCCGGAATGACGTGCTTTTAAATGCTGCTGTAAACTAATGAGTACCGTGCGGCAACGAAGAAAACCGGCCGGTGGTACGGATTCAATCCCGTTTGCCGCGCCGAGTACCGGAGCTTTCGCCGGGACAAATCGGCAGGATAGCCGATTTGCATGCGTAGCACCCGAAGGGCGAGGCACAGGGATGTGCCGAGTGAGCAGCCCGTAGGGGTGCGGCAGGGAGGCCGCACGTTGACGAAGGGGCAGGAGCCCCTTTCGTCAACCCCCGTCGAAAGCGAGGAACGCAGGAAGCAAGCGGCAACCGGGCCGCCTTTCTTTTGGATACTTTTCTTTGGCGGAGCAAAGAAAAGTATCTCGCCCTCGGGGGCGAGACCCCGATCCAATCAACCGTCGCGTTAGCGACACCTTATTAAAGCCGCTTCACCAAAATCAAACAAATCTCCTCATCCGTCAGCACAATCGGATTAGTCTGCATACTGCTACCGCGACTATTAGCAACAATCATCGGAAAATCATCCGCGCTAATGCCATAGCCATTAAGTCTCGGCAGTTGCAGCCGTTCACTCCACTCGGCCAATAAAGCAATTAACGCCGATCGCGCCGTAGCATCGTCAAGCTCATCCCGGCCGGTCAATAACCGCCCGACTTGCGCATATTTAGCCAAAGCCGGATTTTCCGGTTCGCGCTGTCGCATGGCCTTGATATTGACCTCGGTCGCGGCGGATACCAACGTGCCGCAGACCACGCCGTGCGGGATAGGAAAGTAAGCGCCCAGCGGCGAGGCCAAGCCGTGTACCGAGCCCAGGCCCACTTGGGCCAGGGTGATGCCGGACAGCAAGGCCGCGTAAGCCATCGCGCCGCGCCCCTGAGCGGCAGCCGGTTCGCTCCCTTCCCAGGCGGCAAAAAAACCTTCCTTGACGGCGTTCATGCCGCTCCAGGCCAGCGCGTCGATAAACGGGTTGGCTTTCAGCGAAACGTAGGATTCCAGCAGTTGGGTGAACGCATCCATACCGTCGGCTGCGACCAGTTCGCGGGAGCAGCTCGCCAGCAAATCGGGATCGATCACTGCGTATTCGGGAATTAAACATTCATCGCGGAAGGATTTCTTGAAGCCGTCCGGGCCTTGTACGCTCAGCACTGAGTTTTTGGTCGCCTCGCTGCCGGTTCCTGCGGTGGTGGGGACGGCGATAAACGGGGTGCTGGGGCCGTGGTACGGGACGTTTTTGCCGACGCCTTCGAGGTGGTCCATGACTGAATTGCCGTGCGGCAGGAGGCCTGCTATCGCTTTGGCGGCATCGAGCACGCTGCCGCCGCCGATCGCGATAACCACGTCAATCGATTCGCCGCGAAACCGGCTGACCGCCTGATCCACCAGCGTCGGCGACGGTTCGCCGGAAACGGTAAAGTGCAACCAGTTGATTCCTCTGCTTTCCAGTGTCTGGGTAAAAGCTTGCCAGCGCGGCGTCGAGCAGAAAGAGTGTTTACCGGTCACCAACAAGGCGGTGCGACCATAGTTCGCCGCCAGCGCCGGGACTTCGTCGATACGGCCGCTGCCGTAAATAATGCGCGGCAAACGCGAGAGTGAGAAAGATTCAAATTGCATGGGTTTTATCCTTGCGGAAACAGGCCGTCGTAACGGACGCCTTGGCGCGGCTGGGCCATCCAGTCCGCCACGGTATCGCGCCAAGTTAAATAATGGGGGGTTTGCTTGTGGGCCGCCGCAGCCTCGGCAGAAGCATAGGCTTCATAAAGGATAAATTGGCCGGGATTTTCGGGAGATTGCAGTATGTCGAATCGGCGGTTGCCGGGCTCCTGGATCGAAGCTTCATGGTTGAGCCGTGTCGCGGCAATGAAGTCATCGATGTGGGCGGGTTTTACGTGGACATGAACCAAGGTAACGTGCATAGCTGCGCCTCTATAAGTTAAGAATGTGGCGGATATTATACTTCACGCAGCGCGGTTTTCAGTTTTTGAAGGCGGCCGGAAGCTGGGCGGCGTTGCTTTTGCCTGTGGTGACATTGAGCGGAATAGGCTGATTGTAAGGTATGAGATAATATATAGTACTGAACGGGATAAGAATGATTTATCCGCGGTTTTGACTGGGGTGGCGCAACTTTTTCTTCTCGTTCCCACGCGCCCGTGGGAACGCAGTCAGGGCGCGCTGCGCCCCGAGATTGGGTGAAAAGTATCTCGCCTTCGGGTGCGAGCACTCGATTAAATCAACTATCGCGCTAACGACACCTTGTTTTGTAAGATGACGCAGAGCGTCTGGAACTACATTCCCACGCTGGAGCGTGGGAACGAGATAATAATGATTCATCAAACTTCAATCGATCTGCAAATCCCTTTCCATGATGTCGACATGATGGAGGTGGTCTGGCACGGGCATTACGCCAAATATTTTGAAATCGCACGCTGCGCGCTGCTGGACAAAATCGGTTACAACTACCCGCAAATGCGCGACTCCGGCTACGCGTGGCCGGTCATCGATTTTGGCATCCGCTATGCGAGGCCTGCCGTTTTCGGGCAGATTATTACCGTAACAGCCAAAATCGTCGAATGGGAAAACCGCTTGAAAATAAACTACCTGATCACCGATAAACACACAGGCCTAAGGCTGACCAAAGGCCATAGCATCCAGGTGGCTGTAAACATGGCGACGCGGGAAATGTGCTTTGCATCGCCTGTCGTGTTGCTTGAAAAACTCGGGCTGGAGGCTTCTTGATTTTAATAAAAGCGCTGCTGCTGTATTTATTGGCATGCGGACTAGGTGTTGCAGATGAAGCGGTGTTGACGGAGATCGCCGCACGCTTGGCAAAAACACCGATTGCTCAGGGCGACTTTCACCAGCACAAACAGCTTAAAATTTTACATAAGCCTTTAGTTTCCAAGGGCACGTTCACTTACGACCAAAGCAAGGGCGTTATCTGGAAAACCCTGACGCCGGTGGTTTCGTTGTTGCTGGTCAACGAGTCGAAGCTGCTGACCGGGCAGGGCGAGCAAGCGGTGCCTGCGGCTTTCGGCAAGGTTTTCAAGGCCATGCTGGGCGGCGACTTGGCGGCGTTGACCGATGGTTTTAACATCGCCGGAACCGATCAAAAAACGTCCTGGCAGCTGGAGCTAAGCCCCAAGGACGAGATGCTGAAAAAGATCATCAGTACGATGCTGCTGTCCGGCGACACCGAGCTGCGTTGGTTGGAAATACGCGAAGCCGCCGGCAATGTCACCCGCATTAGTTTCGATAACGTCACGCACCCGTTACAGTTGACCGAGGAACAGGAAGCCGATTTTGAACGTTTATCACCCTAAGTTAACTGCGGGGCTTTGGCTGGCCGGAATGCTGGTCATCTGTATTCTCGGCGGTCAGGCCTTGACTAAAGACTGGCTGGAAACGAGCTTTTTGGCGTTATTGCCAAGCAACGAACAGCAGCCGGAAATCGCCAAAGCCACCCGGCAACATAATCAGCTGCTGAACCGGAAAGTGGTCTGGCTGGTGGCGGGGGCGGCGACTTCCCACGAGGCTATCAGTCATGCACAAAAACTCAAACAGCAACTGGAACAAAGCCGGCTGTTCAACAAGGTGGTGCTGGAGTTTCCCCAGCAGCAATACATCAGGCAATACCGGCAACTATTCCCTTACCGTTATCAGCTGCTGGATGCGCAAACCCAGGCAATCTTGGCGACTAATCCCGAGCAGTTGATCAGGCAAAATCTGGAAATGCTTAACAGCCCGATCGGGCAGATGCAGGCGGCCGATCTGGAGCGCGATCCGTCGCTGATATTCAGCCGTTATTTCAACGCACAAAATCCGGTCAAGCTGAATCTGGAGCAGGGCATCGTCGTGTTGTCCGACCGGCAGCAGTTTTGGGCGTTGCTATTGACCGAGTTGCAGGATGAAAGGTTGCAGCTGGACAAGCTGGAAATCTTGTCGAATCTGGTTGACGGCGCAACCGAACAAGTCAAAGCAGATGGCGGCGAGCTGCTGGTTTCCGGCATGCCTTTGTTTACCGCGCATGGCGCCAAGGCGGCCAAACAGGAAATTTCCACGGTCGGCATAGGTTCGAGTCTCGGCATTATCGTATTGCTGTGGGCGACTTTCCGCAGCGTCAGGCCATTGCTGTTATCGAGCCTCGCAATCGGCAGCGGCCTGCTTGCCGCGTGGGTTATCTGCGTGCTGTTTTTCGGCAAAATACATATTCTGACTTTGGTTTTCGGCGCCAGCTTGATCGGCGTCGCCGATGACTATGCGCAACATTTCTTGTGCGACAGTTTCGGCGAGAAGGACTGGAATCCCCGGAAAGGCTTAAAGTTTATTCTGCCGGGGCTTACGTTGGGGCTCATAAGCAACCTGCTGAGTTACGCAGGCTTGGGTTTTTCGCCGTTTCCAGGCTTGCAGGAAGTGGCGTTATTTTCCGCGATGGGTTTGCTGGTTGCGTGGCTGACGGTGGTACTGCTGTTTCCGTTGCTGCTAACCGGGTTCAAGTTTGATCATCAGCCGGGCATACTTAAACTGACAAGCTATTGGGAGCAGCACTGGCCGCTTTGGGTAAGCAAGCATCGGCGCGGCTTAAGCTTGCTGTTGGCGATTTTTATAGCGGGCGGTCTGTGGATGCTGACACCGCAGGATGATGTGCGCTTGCTGCAATCGCCGCCGGCCGAGTTACTCCGCACCGCCGATAAAATCCGGTCTTTATTTCCGATGAGTCCCGACAACCGGTTTTTTCTGGTGTCGGGGCAAGATCAAGCGGACTGGCACCAAAATGAACAAAGACTGCTTCAGCGCCTGGACATGTTAAAACAGCAAAAAGCGCTGACCGCTTATGAAGGCTTGAGCGGCTATTGGCCTGATGCAAACCGGCAGCAACAAAATTACCGGCTGTTAAAGCAGAAGCTGTACGACTCGGGCTTGCTTGAACATTACATGACCGATCTCGGTTTTGAACAGACGGCGGTGAAGGCCGAACTGAAGCAGTTTGCCTCGGCGGAGTCTAATACGCTGGCCTTGCCGGAATGGCTGGCGGCTGCCGATGAAGCCAAGCAGCAGTTGTGGCTGGGTTGTGATTCCGTTCGCTGTCAAAGCACGGTTGCGTTAACCGGCATCAGCGATGCTGGCGCATTAACGGAGTTACAGGATTTGCCGGGTGTTGTCTGGGTGGATCAGGTCGAGTCGGTATCGTCATTGTTTGCGCGTTACCGGGTCAGGGCCAGCGGCTTGCTGCTGGCTGCTTTCTGCCTGGCGTCGTTGGGCTTGGGCTTCAAGTTCGGTTGGCGCAACGGGGCGATCATCATGTCGGTGCCGGTTGTTTCGCTGGCGGTTTCGTTAGCCATGCTGGGTTGGTTCGGCCAGTTGTTCAGCCTGTTCAACCTGTTTGCATTGTTGCTGGTGCTGGGCATCGGCGTCGATTACGGGCTGTTCTTTTTCATGGCGGGCGACAGGCGCGCCAGCACCTCGCTGGGGGTTACACTTTCGGCATTGACGACCTTGCTGGCGTTCGGCTTGTTGGCGATAAGTTCTACCGAAATCGTGCATGCGTTCGGGTTTACCGTAACTGCCGGTATTGTAACGGCGCTGCTGTGCGCGCCATTGATTGGGCTTAAGGAGATTTACTCACCACGAAGACACGAAGAACACGAAGACCAAACATAAACTTCGTGTCTTCGTGGTAAATAACAGAACCCGATATGCAGGATAAATTTTTTATTGGGCATCGCTTAAGGAATATAAAAATAACATGACAAACACTAACAAAGGCGAAATTATCATCATCGGTGCCGGGCCTTCCGGCAGCATCGCCGGGGCATTGCTGCAAAACCAGGGCTTTAAAGTGACCATTCTGGAGCGGCAGCTGTTTCCGCGCTTCAGCATCGGCGAAAGCCTGCTGCCGCAATGCATGGAATTCATCAAGCAGGCCGGGATGCTGGACGCGCTAGTCAACGCCGGGTTCCAGTATAAAAACGGCGCGTCTTTCGTCTGCCGGGACCTGCAAACCGAGTTTTCTTTCGAGGACAAATTCAGTCCCGGCATGGGCACCACGTTTCAGGTGCAGCGCGGCCGGTTCGACAAGCTGCTTGCCGATGAAGCCGTGCGCATGGGCGTTGACATACAGTGGCAAATGGAAGTGCTGGCGGCCGATTTCGCCGCCGACAGGCCCAAGCTGACGGTGCGCAACAGTCAGGGTGAGGTCATGACCTACAGTGCCGACTTCGTGCTGGACGCCAGCGGTTTCGGGCGTATCCTGCCAAGGCTGCTGGATTTGGAATCGCCGTCCGGGTTTCCGGTCAGGCAAGCCTTGTTCGGGCATATTGAAGATAGGATCGGGGAAGGGCAATTCGACAGAAACAAGATTCGGATCACGGTGCATCCCGGGCATCAGGATGTCTGGTATTGGCTGATCCCGTTCAGCAACGGGCGCAGCAGCGTCGGCGTGGTCGCGGAACCGGAATTTCTTCAGGGCTGGGACAATAACGACCAAGCCTTGAAGGACATCATCAATCAAGACCCCAGCCTGGCCGCATTGCTTCAAAACGCTGTGTTCGATGAGAAAATCAACACCATCGTCGGTTATTCCGCCAATGTAAAAAGCCTGTACGGCAAAGGCTATGCGCTGCTCGGCAATGCCGGCGAGTTCCTGGACCCGGTGTTTTCATCCGGCGTGACGATAGCGATGAAATCGTCCAGCCTGGCTGCGGATATGTTGGTCAGGCAATTTAACAATGAAGCGGTCGACTGGCAGCGGGACTACGCCGAACCCTTGCAGCGCGGCGTCAATACCTTCCGGGTGTATGTCGATGCCTGGTATGACGGCCGTTTTCAGGATGTGATCTTCCACCCGAGACAACAACCCGAAGTGAAGGCGATGATCAGTTCAATACTGGCCGGTTATGCCTGGGATGAAAACAATCCTTACGTCAAAAATGCACGTCCGAGGTTGGACACGTTGGTTGAGTTATGCAGGTAAGGATTTTGAGTGCTAGTTCCCAAGCTCCAGCTTGGGAATTCAGTGCGGGGAGCTCCAGCTTCCTGTCTCGCGAAGCAGCGACTTGCATGGATGCAGGAGGTAGAGCAACGCAGGAGCGGTTGCCGAGATCTTCGTTACCTGGGTTCCCAAGCTGGGCCTTGGGAACCAGCGGAATATGTATTTTTTTACTATGGCTGTCCGGCTGTGCGCTGATACCGCCGGAGCCAGTTACCGCTAAACCTGAGCTGATGCCGATCGCGCAACCTTTAGGCCCGGCCAGACGGATAGTGCAGCAAATCAACGCGGTGTGGGCCGATCGGCAGGAGTCCCTGTTGGCGGTTCTGGAGCTGGACGCGAAACATATCGCGATGGCCGGACTCAGTAACGACGGCTTGAGCCTGTTCAATTTGAGCTACGACGGCAACACTGTGGTCTCCGATAAAAGCCCATTATTGCCGGACTCGGTCGCCCCGGAATTTATCATTTCCGATCTGCAACTGGTTTATTGGCCGATAGCCGAGCTGCAAAAAAAACTTCCGGCCGGATGGCGATTGGAAGCTGCTCAGAACAAACGAATTTTAACGGTCGGGAATAAAAAACAAGTCGAAGTTAATTATTTATCACCGGATCCTGTGTGGCCCAAAACCGTCGAACTGGTCAATTTTCAGTACAATTACCGCTTGAACATTAAAACGCTAAGTTATGACCTTATACCTGAATGATCTAGGCCTGTTATGCGCGGTCGGCAATAGCAAGGCCGAGGTATTAAAGCGCCTGCTGGCCGGTGACCGGTCGGGATTATCAGCAAGCGACGAGTTCGGGACCCGCTGTGTGGTCGGCGCTGTGAGTTCCGAGCTGCCTGAGATTGCGGAGCGTTACCGCATGTACAACTGCCGGAACAATCGCCTGCTGCTGGCGGCATTAAGCCAGATCGAACAGACGGTCGGCGACATGATTGCCCGGTTCGGTGCCGATCGCATCGGCATTGTACTGGGTACCAGTACGTCGGGGGTGCGCAACACCGAGCTGGCTTTGGATTATTTGGCGGATCACGGCTCATTGCCAAAAGAGTATCATTACAAGCAGCAGCAAATGGGCGCAGGGGCGGATTTTCTGGCCGATTTCCTGGGCGTGCAAGGCCCTGCCTACACGATTTCCACGGCCTGTTCTTCCAGCGGCAAGGCGTTTGCGTCGGCGCGGCGCTTAATCCGGCAGGGCTTATGCGATGCGGTCATCGTGGGCGGGGCGGACAGCTTGTGCGGTTTGACCGTTAACGGTTTTGCCGCGCTGGAATCGATCAGCGGCGGCTTGTGCAAGCCGTTCGGCCTGCACCGAGACGGCATCAATATCGGCGAAGCGGCCAGCCTGTTTGTGTTGAGTACGGAACCCGGCCCGGTCATATTGCAAGGCATAGGCGCAAGCAGCGACGCCTATCATTTTGCCGCACCGGACCCGGACGCAACCGACGTGATCGGGGCCATGCGGATTGCACTGGACGATGCGGGCAAAACACCGGCCGAGATCGATTACCTGAATCTGCACGGAACGGCGACATTATTGAACGATGCGATGGAAGGCAAGGCCGTTAATACGTTATTCGGATCAAAGGTGGCGGCGAGTTCCAGCAAGGGCATGACCGGGCATACGCTGGGCGCTGCCGCCGCATTGGAGTTGGCCTTTTGTTGGCTGTTGCTGACCAGTGCCGATCAGCAAGGCGCGCTGATACCGAATATTAACGATGACGAGACGGATCCAGCGTTACCGGCGCTGAATCTGGTTAAAAAAGGCGGGGCGTTGGGACGCAGGATCAACACCTGCCAAAGCAATTCGTTTGCGTTTGGCGGCAATAATGTGTCTATTGTGTTGGGGCGGGCATGAACGATGTAGCCGACCTGATCCCGCATAGTGGCAGCATGGTGTTGCTGGATCGTATTATCGACTATGACGATCAGGGCCTGACGGCCGAACTTGTCGTGCGCGCCGATGGTTTGTTGGGCGATGATGAATCCGTCCCTGCCTGGGCCGGTATTGAATACATGGCCCAGACGATAGCCGCCTATGCCGGCATGATGGCGACACAGGCCGGTGAGCCGATACGGCTGGGATTTTTGTTGGGAACCCGGCGTTATCACAGTAACGTTGCCGCATTTAAGGTTGGTTCAGCGTTGACGATAAAGGTGGAAAAAATCATGCAGGATGATAATTTAGGGGTTTTTAATTGCCGGATTCAGGGGAAGGGTGTGGAAGTTACGGCTAACCTGAATGTTTATCAGCCTCCGTTGAACAACGCATGAGCCAGTATGTGTCATCTGTCGAAAACGTTGCGAGTTAGACCTTCCAGGTTTTTAAAACCTGGAAGGTCTGGATAGTGGCTTGTTTTCCGCCTAACGCCAGCCGGAATTAAAAATGAGCGCAGCGCGTAGGAACGAGAATGAAGTATTGAAACAACACACGAGTACAAAATGAACAAAACTGTTTTAGTAACCGGCTCCAGCCGGGGTATCGGCAAAGCCATTGCGTTATATCTGGCTAAACAGGGCTTTGATTTGGTCATCCATTGCCGCAGCCAGCGTGCGCAGGCCGAGGAAGTCAAAGCCGAAGTCGAACGATTGGGCCGGGACGCCCGGATTTTGCAGTTCGACATTGCCGACCGCGAGCAATGCAGCGAACAGATCAATCAGGATATTGAAAACCACGGCGCTTATTACGGTGTGGTCTGCAACGCGGGCATCACCGCCGATAACGCTTTCCCGTCGCTGACCGGCGAACAGTGGGACAGTGTGATACACAGCAATCTGGACGGTTTCTACAATGTCTTGCAGCCGGTGGTGATGCCGATGGTCAGGCGGCGCAGGCCGGGGCGTATCGTTACCTTGTCTTCGGTTTCCGGTTTAATGGGTAACCGCGGCCAGGTCAATTACAGTGCGGCAAAAGCCGGTATTATCGGTGCGACCAAGGCGCTGGCGCTGGAATTGGCAAAGCGCGACATCACCGTCAATTGCGTCGCGCCGGGCCTGATCGAGACCGATATGGTCAGCGAGTTGCCTAGCGATGAAATCAAGAAAATGATTCCGGCGCGCAGGGTGGGCAGACCCAAAGAAGTCGCCGCCGTCGTGGCTTTTTTAATGTCCGAAGATGCGGCCTATGTGACCCGGCAGGTTATTTCCGTCAACGGTGGCTTATGTTGAAACGCGTGGTGGTGACCGGCATGGCAGGGATTTCGCCGATAGGTAACGACTGGAATCAAGTTGCCGAGCGCCTTAAAAACAACTCTACCGGCATCCAAACCATGCCGGACTGGGACAAGTATCAAGGCTTGAATACCCGCTTGGGCGGACCCGCCGAATTCACTAGACCTGAGCATTATTCGCGCAAGCAGGTTCGCAGCATGGGACGCGTAGCCTTAATGGCAACCCGCGCAACCGAATTGGCACTGATCGATGCCGGTTTGTTGGATGACGCCTGCCTTAGCAGCGGGCAGATGGGCATTGCCTACGGCAGTTCATCGGGCAGCCCGGATGCGATCGCCGAGTTCGGCAATATGCTGCTCAACCACGCCACCGGCGGTTTGAATGCCACCTCGTATATCAGGATGATGAGCCATACCGCACCGGTTAACATCAGTCTTTTTTTCGGCATCAACGGCAGGATTTATACAACCTCAAGCGCCTGCACCTCGGGCAGCCAGGGTATCGGCTACGCCTATGAGGCGATAAAATTCGGCCGGCAAAAACTGATGGTGGCCGGAGGAGCGGAAGAGCTTTCGCCGATTCAGGCCGCCGTATTCGATACCTTGTTTGCAACCAGTCTTCGCAACGACACGCCTGACAAGAGTCCCCGGCCTTTCGATCGCGACCGGGACGGTCTGGTCATCGGCGAGGGTGCAGGCACTTTGATACTGGAAGAGCTGGAACATGCCTTGGCGCGCGGCGCCCGTATTCATGCCGAAGTGGCGGGTTTCGGCTGCAATGCGGACGGCCTGCATGTCACCCAGCCTGACAGCGGCAGCATGCAGGTTGCGATGCGTCTGGCTTTGCAGGATGCGCAGCTTGAAGCATCCTCAATCGGATACATCAGTGCGCACGGCACGGCGACCAGTCACGGCGATGTCGCCGAAAGCCATGCGACATCGGCGGTATTCGGCGGTAAGACGCCGATCAGCGCACTGAAAAGCTTTACCGGCCACACCCTGGGCGCTTGCGGCGCGCTGGAAGCCTGGGTGGCGGTCAACATGATGAATGAAGGCTGGTTTCATGCCACGGCCAATCTTGACAACGTTGACCCTGAGTGCGCCCGGCTGGATTATATCAAAGAGGATTTCCGGAAATGCGATTGCGACTATGTGATGAGTAACAATTTTGCTTTCGGGGGTATCAATACTTCTTTGATTTTTAAGCGTTGGGATAGTTAATCCCACTCAACCTGGAGAACGACAATGATAAGAAAAATATGTTTAGCCTTGGCTGTACTGCTCATGGTCACAGGCTGCACCACGACCGGCACCTTCAAAGTTCCACCCGGCGCCGATCTGTATATCTATAAAAGGCCGGAGCCGGTAGACATCAAAGCCGACGGCAAAGTCACCACCAAACCGTTTTTCTGGACTGCGGCGGGCGTGCCGCCTGGAGGCGGCATACCTTACAGCCTGCAAAAAGACGGCAAGGTTGTTAAAGAAGGCAAACTGAGAACGAAATTCCGCACCGTTTCAATATTCTGGCCGCCGTTCGCGGCCATTTACTGGCCGATGGGATTTAACCCGGATATCACCTACGATTTGGTGAATGATAAGCAGGAATAAAGCATCGGCATGGGCTCTTAGCCGGATGTTTGCAACGTGAACCGGCGGCTAAAGAAGGCCGTGTTACAGTTCGGAGTTATCCACATTTTCTGTGGATAACTCTGTGCATAAGCTGAAAATAAATCTCCTAACTATTCACTTCTTAAGCTTTTTTGTTAGATCGTTCAAATTGTAGCCAGTGCTCGGCTGTTTTGGATATGTAATAAAATATCAATGACTTAGCGCGTTAAAACGGGCTTTGTAAGTGGCGTTTTTACAGTTGGAATGAGGTTTTTCGGCTATGCCGCTGAAATAAAAGTGTATTGTCCGCATCTGTGGAAAAACGGTTTGGCGGCGATGGGCTGTCAAGCTTTATTTCTTCAAACAGGGCTATGGATTATTACGTTGGATATAACGAATATTCAGGCAAAGCGGGGCTATCTAACGATAAAAGCAGCATGCAATTCTGCGGTGTGCTTAAAGAGAAAAGGATGCGGCCGTTGTTGTCCGGCATTGGGGGCGACCGGAAAAGCTGGTCGCCCAGATAGTTCAGCGATAATCCCGCGTCATGCTGCGGCTAAGGCCGTTGAGTAATCGGGGAGAGTGGGACTATGCCGTTAATGTTTCAATGGCGTCTGCCATTTTTACCGGCAGTCGTATCTTCAAATTTAACCTTTAAAGGTTTTCCGCAATACAGATTGCCGTCAAGACCGGCTATCGCGGCTCTTGCTTCGTGGCCCTCCATTCCGATAAAGCCGAAGCCCCGGCATTTTCCGCTAAATATATCGGAAACAAGTTGAATGGAGCGGACTTTTCCGTATTCGGAAAATAAAGCCTGTACAGTTTCTTCAGTGGCTTCGCTAGGTAAGTTTCCTACAAAAATTCGTTTCAAAAGACATGTCCTAAATTAGGGGGTGAGTTGATGGTCCGGGTTAATCGGTTGTGCCACGACCCCGCATCGTGTCGACGGCGGGGCCGGGTATTGAAAAGTAAAGCGGTTTTAAGCCGCGCTTACTTGTGACGCTTGTGGGCCTTTAGGGCCTGATTCTACATCGTACTTAACGGCTTGGCCTTCAGCCAAGGTACGGTAACCGCCGTCGCTTGCGATTGCGGAAAAGTGTACAAACACGTCTGCGCTGCCGTCGCTAGGAGAAATAAAACCGAAACCTTTTGCTTCGTTGAACCACTTAACAGTACCTGTTGCCATAAAATTACCTATATAAATCAATGAAAAAAGTTTGATTGCAAATCATGCTGGGCAATTTTGAAGAGAAAAGCGAATGGAATTTCTGAAAAGTGCTGAATAACATGCAAAACCTAAGCAGACGTTTCGAGTTTGTGCGAAATGCTATCTACTTAGGATCAGCATTATAGAGGCTAATCTCCAGTATAGCCATTGAAAATTTAGACGGCGCTGTTTCGGGCAAGACGTTTATTGATCGGTAAAGCGTTAATAACGATTCCTGCGGTCAAAGTCATGACGGTAATTGTTTCCGTCGTTAAAGGGATGATCATAATTCTGGCCCGGCCGACGATCTCCCGAATCAGCTGGGGGGCGATGGGGCCGGATATTGTGCTGATCGTGATGGGGAGGATGTGGAAAGCGCCGATAGCCGTTATCATAATAGTCCGGTCTTTCGCCGTAGTCGTTTCTGTGCATAATGGTGTAACCGCTGCTGTAAGCGCTATGGCCCGGATAATACGCATAATGGGCGCAAGCGCAGGGCAGCAGCGCAAAAGCGGCGAACAGCATTCTTTTAGCGATTGAATTCATTTCTATAGTCCGCGATAGTTGGCCTGTGCTAAAGAGTATCGATAGACCGCTGAATGCCGAATGAATAAAAACGGGTGTGTTGTCTCCGCTGAATACAGCCGGGAAGCGCACGGACATAACTATTTAGGAACATCATGAAATACCCCGTAATTGACGCAATCATCATTCCCGAAGGCCGTCTGGATGTACTGTCCAAGGCCGAAGTAAGCAAGCTGTTGGATACCAGCCAAGGCGGACTGTACCGGCTGTTTCGCAATTGCTCGCTCGCCGTATTGAATTGCGGCAGCACCTTGGATGACGGCAAGGAATTGTTGGAACGCTATCCCGATTTTGAGATACGCGTAGTCCAGGAACAGCGCGGCATTAAGCTGGATATCAAGGCCGCCCCGGCCCATGCCTTTGTCGACGGCAAAATGATCAAAGGTATCAATGAACATTTGTTCACGGTGCTGCGCGACATTATTTATGTCAGCGACGAGATTACCGATAACCCGAAGATTGATCTGGACAGCTCGGACGGCGTCAGCAGCGCCGTGTTCCACATCCTGCGCAACGCCAATATTTTGCGACCGATGACTCCGCCAAAGCTGGTCGTGTGTTGGGGCGGGCATTCAATCAGCCGTAAAGAATATGATTACAGCAAGATCGTCGGTTACGAGCTGGGGCTGCGCGGCTTGGATATTTGCACCGGCTGCGGACCGGGCGCAATGAAAGGCCCGATGAAAGGCGCCACCATCGGTCACGCCAAGCAGCGGATAAAAAACGGCCAGTATCTCGGGATAACGGAACCCGGCATTATTGCGGCCGAATCGCCTAACCCGATCGTCAACGAGCTGGTGATTCTGCCGGATATTGAAAAACGCCTGGAGGCTTTTGTCCGCACCGGGCACGGCATCGTGGTGTTTCCCGGCGGCGCGGGCACGGCTGAGGAAATACTCTACATATTGGGCGTCTTGCTGCACCCCGATAACAAGGACATGCCGTTTCCGCTGGTATTCACCGGGCTCGACAGTTCAGAGGATTACTTTAAGGAAATCGACCGGTTTATTGCCGGCACCTTGGGCGAATCCGCACGGCAGCGTTACAAAATCATTATCAACGATCCGGTGGAGGTCGCCAGGGAAATGCAGGCGGGCATCCAGCAGGTGCGCCAGTTCCGCAAAGAAAAGGGCGACGCCTACTATTTCAACTGGTTGCTGAAGGTCGACGTCCCGTTTCAACAGCCGTTTATACCGACCCATGACAACATGAGAAACCTGGCCTTGAACAAAGAGCAGGACAGCCACCTGCTAGCCGCCAACCTGCGCCGTGCGTTTTCCGGCATCGTGGCTGGCAACGTAAAGGACGACGGTATACGCGCTATCGAACAATACGGTCATTTCGAGATTCGCGGCGATACGGAGATCATGGCGTTGATGGATTCCCTGCTGGCCTCGTTCGTTGAGCAGCACCGGATGAAATTGCCGGGGAAGAAATATGTGCCGTGTTACAAGATTATTAAATAATGAGATTGTGGCCCCAAGCGACTGAAAAGCGTTTATTCACCACGAAGACACGAAGAGCTCGAAGAAATAAAACTTCGTGTCCTTCGTGTCTCGGCAACTGCTCCATGCGTTGCTCTCGATCGCTGTTCCAGACGCGATTCTACCTCCCCCGTCCGTGGGGTCGTACCTCCTGCATCCGTGCAGTCGTTCGTGGTGATAATCTTTACTCGTTCCTATGCCGGAAAGTGGGAACGATATTCTCATGAAAGTCATCCTGACCGAAAAACCCTCAGTCGCCCGCGACATAGCCAAATGCCTGAACATCGGCAACAAGCGCGACGGTTATTTCGAGGGCGACGGCTATCAAATCACCTGGGCGTTCGGCCATCTGGTCGAATTGAAAGAGCCCGATGAATATAACAAGGCCTGGAAACGCTGGTCGTTGGAATCGCTGCCGATCATTCCCGAGCAATTCGGCTTAAAAGCCAGGGGCGATGCTCAAGCGCAAAAACAGCTGAACACCATCAAGCGCTTGTTCAAGGCCGCCGACGAAATCATCTGCGCAACCGATGCGGGGCGGGAAGGAGAGCTGATTTTCAGGTACATCCTGTCCTGGTCCGGGTGCATGCAAAAACCGTTTAAACGCTTGTGGATCAGCTCCCTAACCGATGATGCGATACGCAAGGGTTTTGCAGCGTTGCAGGAAGGCCACGCCTACGACGGACTTTATCGCGCGGCCAAATGCCGCAGCGAATCGGACTGGATCGTCGGCTTGAACGCCACGCGGCTTTACACCCTGAAGTTCGGCGGGCAGGGCGGCTTATGGACGATAGGCCGGGTGCAAACTCCGGTGCTGGCGCTGATCGTGCAAAAAGATGCGGAAATCAGCAATTTCGTCGCCAAGGATTTTTGGGAGTTGCACACCCTGTACCGGGATGCCGATTTTCAATATGTCGGCGGGCGGTTCGACCGAAAAGCCGACGCGGAAACCCTGTTAAACCAAATTACCGGCCAGGATTTCCAGATTACCGGGGTCAAGGGCAAGAAGGAAACGCTCAGCCCGCCGTTATTGTACGATTTGACCGATCTGCAAAAAGACATGAGCATCCGCCACGGCCTGACCGCCGAGCAAACCTTAAGCGCCGCCCAACAGCTATACGAGAAAAAACACGTCACCTATCCGCGCACCGACAGCCGTTATTTGACCAACGATATGAAGCCGGGTATGAAGCCCTTGCTGACGAAATTGCGCATTAAATTCGAGCAGCAGATTGAGCCGCTCGACCTCGATAAACTGACGCTGAGCGGCCGTCTGTTCAATGACGCGAAAGTCAACGACCATCATGCGATCATCCCCACGGCCGCCTTGCCTGGAGCGCTGTCGGGTAATGAAGCCAAAGTCTTTGAGGCGATAGCGCTGCGCTTTATCGCGGCGTTCTATCCGCCCTGCATCAAGCAAATCACCACCGTGTTAGGCGAGGTATCTGGAGCCGCCGCTACAACAGTCGAATTCAAAACCACCGGTACGATGATCGAATCGCCCGGCTGGCAGGTCTTGTATAAAAACGATGCGGCAAATCAGGCCGATAGGACGCAAAAAATCCTGCCCAATTTTGTAAAAGGCGAAACCGGTCCGCAGCAGCCGTCGATAACTCAGGGCAAAACCACGCCGCCCAAACCCTATAACGAAGCGAGTCTGCTCGGCATCATGGAATCGGCCGGTAAAACCTGCGACGACGAACAACTCAAGGAAGCGTTGAAAGAAAAGGGGCTCGGCACGCCCGCAACCCGGGCCTCGATTATCGAGGTGCTGATCAAGCGGAACTACATCCAGCGGCAAAAAAAGAACTTGCTGAGCACCGAATCCGGGCGGCGCCTGATCTCGATTATCGCCGACGACAGGCTGAAGTCCGCGGCGATGACCGGCGAATGGGAGGCCAAGCTCAAAAAAATAGAACACAACGAGTACGACCCCGACCGGTTCATGGCCGAAATCATCCAGTTTACCCGGAATATCAAAGACCAATCGGACCGGCCGCTGTACGATCAAAGCCGCCTCGGCGATTGCCCCTTATGCGGCCATCCGGTAATCGAAGGCCGGAAAGGCTACGGTTGCAGCGACTGGAAAGCCGGTTGCAAGTTCGTGTTATGGAAGGAAATGCTTGGCGTGCCGGTCAACCGGGACATGGCCTGCCAGTTATTGCAAACCGGCCGGACCCTGCACAATTACGCGGTCAAGCCGGGCGATGAGGTGTTCAACGCCCAACTGACGCTGGGCAAACAGGGCGAAACAGGTTATATCAAAGCCGAGCCGGTGCAGCGGGCCGTTGTAACAGAAGCCATTGCCGATTGCCCGCTGTGTAACGGCAAAATCATTGAAACCGCAAAAGCCTACAGCTGTAGCGAATGGCGCAACGGCTGCAAAATGGCGATCTGGAAAACTGTTGCGCATAAAAAAATCACCGCAGCGATGGCCAAAAAACTGCTAAGCCAAGGCGAGACCGGGCTGTTAAAAGGCTTTAAATCCGGCAAAGGCAAGGAGTTTGAAGCCAACCTGAAACTGGTTGAGGGCAAGGTCGAAATGGATTTTTCGGTACCTGAATAGAAACCGGCATGGAGATTGGGATCGGGGCAAGCAGGTTAAAAAATATTTACCACGAAGACACGAAGAAAAACACCGTCGTTCCAACTCTCCGGCGCAGGCATGCTGTTCTGACACTTCAGCGACCCGCAAAGCTTGAGCGTTCCAAGATTTCGTTCGCCCTGAGCCTGTCGAAGTGGGAACGGAATCTTGGAGTGCGGCGGGTGGATGGGAGCCGCCTATACGACTCGCGCAGCATCCGTTATAGCGAGCTCAGCGTAATAAACACCATCAGACCAAGCGAGCCCAGCCCCAGCCCGGCCATAGCCAAACGCGAGCCGTGCAGCTTAGTCCACAACAACAGGCCGGTCAGGGAAAGAAATACCAATCCGCCGGCCAGCGTATCGGCCAGCAGCACCCAGCCGGTCCCCATGCCGACGCCCTTATGCAGGCGGGTGATGAATGCGAACGCGTTGGCATCCTGATGTCTTATCGAAACATAAGTATTCCCTACCCAATATTCCGCGTTAACGGAATGCTGCGGATTGTGGAAGTCAACCCGCCATTGGCCGGGCTGCCGGAAGCTTTGTCCGCCCCAGGTCACGATTTTTGCCGGTTCGGTGGAAATTTTATGAGGTTCCCGGCCGATGTTTAATTGGACTTGCAGCCATTCTGCCAGGGCTTTTGCATCGGCCGGAGGCGGCTCGGGCAAGGCCAGTTCGACTTGCGACTGTTCCATATGCGCTGCCGGAATCTTCATCACCATGCGATGATTGAGCAAAATTCCGCTAACGCCGAACAACAGACCCAGCGCCGCACCCCACAGCCCGACCCAGGCATGCATGCGGCGCAGCCATTTGAGCCAATGAAAGCGTTTAGGTTGCCGGCTGAATGTTGTGTTCCGGCTTTGCGTTTGCACCATTATTTATCCTATTCTGTTTCGTTTGTCGGAACGCCGGAATCGGCCTGTCGGTTCCGGCGGTTTCCCATTTATGCCTGAGCTTGGTTATGCCGTAATCGGATAATCCCGGATGCGGCGAAGGCTGAACAAATATAGCACAGCAATCGGGACAACCAAGCCGAGCAGCCCGCCGAGCAGACGCATATTGGTTTCGGAAGCGGCCGGACCGGCATAGACAAAGCGCGGAAAATGTTGGTAATCCTCGAGTGTGAGCGGCGTGTTCTCAAGCACTTTCGGCAGGAAAAACGCTTGCCATTCGCGGTGAAACGCATCGACCTGTTCAGACAAATGCCGGTAGCGGCTGTTGTCGGTGCCGGCTACGGCGTTTAACGCCTCCTGCATCACAATCGCCGGCGATAAAAAGCGCAGACTGTCGACGACGCGCTGTTGCCGCGCCAATTGCCTATCGTACCCCGCCATGATTTGGCTAATCCGGCCGGCCGCCGCTTGCTGCACCAATACCCGCTTCCTGATGGCCGCAACGTCATCGGCTTTTGCAAGCGGTTTCGCGGTCATTTCGGGATGCTCTTGCTCAAAACGCGCAACGGTTGCGTCGGACTCCTGGTTCGCATCGGTTTGTGCGGCGCGGATCTGTCCTACCATGGCGACGCGGGACGGAACCGGGTAGGCGACGTTGACCGCGATGCTGATAAAGCTCGGCAACACCAGCAAAATCACAATCCACAGCCCCGTCAACATCAGCGCGTTCTGTGCGGATGATTTGGCCAGCACGTTGACCGCCGCGGCCAGGGTCAACCAGAACAGGATGTAAGCCAGCAACAGCAGCATCCACCAGCCCAGCCGCACCAAGCTATCCATCGTCGACAAATCGGTACCGATGGCCAGCAAGCAGATCACCGTCATGCCGGCAGTCAGCGAGAAGACAAGCGCCGCGCGAAAGCCGAGTTTACCGGCGATCAAAACCCAAAGCGGCACCGGGTTTGTCATTGTGACAGCCAGCGTACCCTGCTCGTGCTCGGCGGAGAGTACGTTGTACGACAGCGCAATAATCAGCAGCGGCAATAAAAACACGACGACAAAAGCCAGATCGAAATTGCCGATCAGCAAATTGCCGGGGTTTTCGATTTCCTCGTTTAAGGCGAACGACTCTTTGTTATCGGAGGATACCTTGACGTAGGGCGGGTTGAGATCGCTTTGGCCGATTGCGGTCGCGGCGAATGCGGTAGGCGGCAGCACGGCATAGCTTGCCGCATGGCGATTGCCCACCCAATAGGCGTTGACCGGATTTTCAAACGCCTTGGCCGGTGCAAGGCCGCCCGCACCAATCCGGGCCAGTTTGTCTTTCAGCTCTTGCAGGCGCACCGACTCTTCGGTTTGCGCCGCATGCACGGCTTGCTGCTGTTTGTTGATCCATGACTGGCCGTTGACAAACGCGTAACCGACTGCCGCAACCAGAATCAATGCGACAAAAAAATCCAGGCGGTCGGCGCGGAACAGTGAGCGCTCAAAGTTAAATATCTCTTTTAAATACAGTGATGTGTGCATTGTTGCTAGTCCTTATAATGGCCGTAAGCGCCGCATAGCCGTTACCGCAAAAGCGATTGCCCCGAACATCCAAGCCGATAAAATCCCCAGATTCAAGCTCTGTTCGGCGATAGCGGTTCTTGCTTCCGGTATTTTGTGTTCCAGCTCCGGGATCTGTTCCCACAACCGGCGGTTCGATACATAGTTGTTGTCGCCGTTTTTGTGGTGCTGAATCAGGTCTTCGCTCATCGCGGTCTGGATCTGCCGCCGGTACAGTTCGGCAGCCGTGGCGAAGCGGTTTTGATGAAAGGTATCGGTGCCCGCCAAGCCCATCGAAAACGGCCTGAGCGCGGCCAGCGGGAACGCAAACCCGGCGATCGCGCGGATACGTTCCTGGCGCGCATAGATGGCCCAGAGCGCGCCGTAGTGCTCGTCGTAAATGCGGTAGCCGTTCTCGTCGTCTTTGCGTAAGGTCAGGCCGCGAAAGCTGACCGGCAAATCCTCAATGCGGGTCACGTTGTACTTTTTAAATACTTCATCGCGGAAAGCGGCGAAAGCGGGATGCGTTTCATCGTGACCAAAAGTCGCTTTGCGCGCTTCGTTGAGGCCGTTTTGGAATTCCGCCTTGGTCGGCGTCGGGCTGACGATGCGGGCTAAATCCGTCATGGCCCGTGGCGCGATAAAACCGTTCACTACCCAAAACGCGAGCAGCCCGATCAACGCTTTGCGGGATGACGACGAGGCGGCCGATACGCCCAACGCCAATGCAATAAACCCGGTCAAATAAATTGCGTAGCCCAGGATCAGCCAAGTGCTCCGCAGGTATAAATTTTTCGCGTCCGCATGTTGATCGTCGACAAAACCCAGCGCGATAAAGCCGAGCAGCGCCACCGGCAGCAGTAAAGCGCCGACGGCCGCGATAATCGCCAGGCCTTTGCCGATCAGCAATTGCGTAGGCTTTACGCCGATGCTCAACAATTGCCGAAGGGTGCCGCGTTCGCGCTCGCCGGTGAATGCGGAAAATCCGAGCAGCACAATGACCAGCGGCGCGAGTATTTGTAATACGAACGCCATGGTCAGCTCGCCGAAGCGTTGCAGCGAGGTTGCATCCCGCGCCGGACGGAAATTGAATTCGTTTTGTTTGTGGGCTTCCACCCACACCGTCGAGCCGACAAATTGATCGATGCCCGGATCGATGAAAGCCAACGGACTTACCGGCTTGAAAGCGTATTGCCCAAAATGGGCCGCCTGGTGCGGATTTTTATCGCCCTGATCAAGCCATTGCTGATAAGTCACTGCGCGCGCCGCGGCGTGCTCGCCGTCAACGCGCTGCATTTGCCGCCAGCCCAGAAACAGAGCGATCAACATCAGCAGCAGAATGATGCCGCCGGTCCACCAGAAACGCGAATCGCGCAGCAGCTCAACTAATTCCTTGCGTGCAATGGTATCGATAACGCCGGCACCGGTTTTGCCGCCGGCAACAGTTGCGGCGGTATTCATCGGGCCTCCTTTTGTCCGGCAACTGCTCCCTGCATGGCGCTCGGCAACTGCTCCGTGCGTTGCTTTGCCTCCCCCGTCCTTGGGGGCGCGCCTCCTGCATCGGTGCAGGAGGCGATATCGAGATAAATACGTTCGAGATCGGCGTGGCCCAGATCATCGGTCGTCATCGTCGAGACCAGTATCCCGCGCTGCATGATGCCGACGCGCGTACCGACCTGCTTGGCCAGGAACAGGTCGTGGGTAGCCATCAGGATCGCCACGCCCTCGGCCTTGAGCCGGTCCAGCAGTTTGGAGAATTCGTTGGCCGCTTGCGGATCGAGGCCGGAGGTCGGCTCGTCGAGCAGCAATGCTTTGGCGTTTTTCGCCATCGCAATCGCAATGCCGACTTTTTGCCGCATGCCTTTCGAGTAACCGGAGACGCGTTTGAACGCCGCCTCTTTCGCCAGCCCGGCTTCGGCGAGCAACTTGAGCAATTCATGCTCGGGCCGCTTATGCCCGAGCGCGAGCGTGGTGAAATAGTTAAGATTCTCCAGGCCGGAAAGGCTGGGGTAAAGCATCACCGTTTCAGGAATATAGGCGATGTGGCGCTTTACCTCGAGCGGTTCCGCGCTGACGTCGATACCGTTTACCAGCGCCCGCCCGGCGGTCGGCGTCACGAAATTCAGGAACAAATTGATTGTCGTGGTTTTGCCTGCGCCGTTCGCGCCCAGCAGGCAGAAAATCTCGCCGCTGTTGACGGTCAGGTTCAGTTTGTTCAGGGCAATGACGCCGTTATAGGCTTTAGTGAGTTCAGATGCTTGCAGCATGTCAGGTCTCCGCTTTAGTTAAAGTTAAAACGCAGGCTGCCGTAAACGCTAAGCGGGTCGCCGGGCAGAGCGCCGACAAATGTCGGGTTGGTATAGTAATTCTCATCGGTCAGGTTCTTCAGGTTAACCGCGGCTTCCCAGCGGGGTTGGCGATAGGCGATTGCGGCGTCGACCGTCGTGTAGGACGGCACTTTGAGCAAGTTCAGGTTATCCGCATAAGACTCGCCTTTATGGGTAACGCCTACGCCGAAGCTTAGGCCTTTGACAGCCCCTTGCTGGATTTCATAATTGTTCCAGATGCTGAATGTTTCTTTGCTGACGCCTGTCGGGGTAGTGCCGTAAATGCTGCGATTGTTGACGCCCAAAGTCGCATTGCTGGCGACGGCCCGAGACAGCGTTTCCGGGTCCATCCATACCGCATTGCCGGTGATATTCCAGCCTGCGAGCGGGTGGACGCCAATATCCATTTCCACGCCTTGGGACCGGTCTTTGCCGTCCTGGGTCGCCAGGCCGTTGTTGCCGGGCAAGGTGACGAAATAGTCGCTGCGCTCGGTATCGAACAGCGCTGCATTCAAGTCGACCTTGCCGTCCAGCAGCGTGGTTTTAGCGCCGACTTCCACCTGTGAAGAGGTTTCAGGCGCTGTCGGGTAGGCCTTGCTTTCTGTACCCAGGTTGATGAATGCCCCTTCGCTATAGCCCGCGTAAAAAGCCAGGTTCTTGGTCGGCTGAAATACTCCGCCTATCGATCCGGTGGTGAAGGACTTGCTTTCGTTAATTTCACGGTATTTGGATATGCCCGCGAGACTCTGAACCGTCCGTTCAAAGCCTTTGTCGTCGTAATTGATAATGTCGTGGCGGACGCCGCCGCGCAGTTTCCAATGTTCGCCGAACGCCAACTGGTCTTGTCCGTAGAAAGACACGGTATCGCTGGTCATTTTTCGGTCGAACAGCTGGTAGTTGGTGTTTCCTGCCAGCGAAGTTTCCAATACGACCGGGTTCAACAAGTTGGCGATATTGGGGAACATATAAATATCGACATTCGAGTCGATGTCGGTATTTTTATATTCAAATCCGCCGAGTATCGTGTGATCAATCGGTCCGGTGCTTGTTTTCCAGGTCAACTCATTCTGGAACGTGGTGTAAGAAGCGTCATCGGCTTGTCTGCGCGCGTTTCGCCCCGTTACGGTGTTCGCCAACGTGGCGGTGGCGGACAGGTTTCTGATTAAGTCCAGCTGACGGTTTTCAGTGGTCATTGCGGTGCGCATGCTCAATGCGTCGGAGAATGTCCAGTCGTGGGTGACGCCGACCCGGTTGATTTGCTGGTCTGTTTTATTAAACGGGGTGTAGTAGCGGGTTTCGCGGGAGACCTCGGGAAGATTGCCTTTGGCGTCGAAAAGGATGCCGAAATTGTCCGGCTTAACCTGGATATCGCGATGATCGAAATCAATGGTCAGCGTTTTATTATCGGCTATGTTCCAGGTCAGACTCGGGGAAATTTCGACAATGTCGCGGCCTAAACCGCGAAAGCCGTCCGAGTGTTCGCCGTTCACGATTAAGCGGCCCGCCGTATCGTTCAGCATCGGCCCGGTCAAATCGAGATAGCCGGTGCCTGTGCCGAAACTGCCGAACGTTGTGCCTCCCGATACATTGAACTTTTTTTGCGGCTTTTTGGTGATCATGTTAATGCTGCCGCCGCCGTTCGCAGCGCCGAACAGTGCGGAGCCGGGGCCTTTTAACACTTCGATGCGCTCGACGTCATACAGGGTGCGGTAATAGCCGTTTTGGGACGGCCCGTCGGGCATATCGTCGCGTAAAAAGCTTAAACTCAAACCGCGCGAGGTATAGTTATTGGCATAACCGTAGCCGCCCGCCATTTGCGGCTGAACGCTGCTGACATTGCGCATGGCGTCATTCAGGGTGATGGCGGCCTGTTCCTTGAGCAGTTTTTCCGGCACCACCGCCACGCTGGCCGGAATATCGCGCAACGGCGTATCGGTCTTGCTGCCCGTTCTCGCGACATCGTCAGGGGATCCGGGGTATATCCGCGCTGCGTTGGTCTTGACTTCCGGCAGCACGGTTTCGTTTTTCGGCTTGGCCGGCGGTATTTTCTTGCTTGCCGCGGTATCGGCCAACGTGACTAACGGTGCGCCGGCAAGCGCCAATAGCAATGCCGCACTGGCGCGTCCTTGCCTGCGTTGGAATGGATGTTTCATATAAAGCCCCTGTTGTTTTGTATAGAGATGGTTGGCTGGCTATACAAGCGGCAAAAGCTTATTGGCTGGCTGGAGATGAGATTGAAAAATTAAATATTGAAGAATTAAATCCGTAAACCACAAAAGCGCGTTGGTTGCCGCAGTTCCCGTTTTCGTGATGTTGGCGTAGCGGCAGTTATAGCGAGTCCAGCACAAAAAACACCGTCAGCCCGAGCGAGCCCAGCCAAATTGGAGTGCAGGCTGCGCCTGCTTGGCAAGCAGAGCTTGCACTCCAAAATACCGGAAAACTTTAGCTCGATTACTTATCAATACTGACTGAGTACCAGTGAATTAATGGGCGGTTTTTCTATCCGTTGAAATATTTGTCCTTTGTTCCAACAAAGTCGCTCTTATGTTTTGCCATTGTTGCAGCAGTTGCAAGTATAGGGTTCGGCAATCAGGAGAACCGGCTACATCAGGATGCTCAATTACCAGACGAATGTGGCTGACAATAAAGTGGGCAAGCTTAGGACATTGATCCTTATGAAATCGTGTCATTAAAAAGCAGAGGGTGGAATGTAATTTAATAAACGATAAATCATCGGTTTTTTTTTCTTTAATGAGCGTTGCGATGCTATTCAGGTTTTGTTCCACGGTTTTTCCTTTATCAGTTGCATTCATGAGGCTGAATAAAATCATTAAGCTGATTTTGCATTTTTTGGGAATGCCTTGAGTATTTGACGTACTTTCCCCGCTTGTTTTTAGCAATACTTAAATTTGCAAGTAAGCGGTAATATCGGGAAATGAGCAGGGCAATACAAGGATTTTGCAGAGCTTCATATTGAGTTTTCAAATATTCGATAGCCATTAATAACGTCTCTTGCTGATCTTTTTCAGACATAGTAATTCTCCTGATATCCGGTTTTATTCTTTTTTCGTTAATTTCACAGTGGATAGGAATAATTTCCAGACCGTTTTTTTCGAGTCAATATCCAGGCACTTAAAATCCACTGCATGAATACATTCGCTTTCAATGAGTGAGGCTAATGTATGTACCGAGAGTGCTATGTGTACCAAGTTATTTTCCATGTTAAAACCGGATCAAGTTTTATTTGACGTTAATGATAACGATTCCTATTTACAAGTCAAATGAATTTCTTCTTCCCGATGGCTTTTATGATGCGATCTTATGAAATACAGTGAGCCAACTGTCGAGGCATAGGTATCTACACAAGTTCTAGCCCCTTCTCCCTTGAGGGAGAAGGTTGGGATGAGGGGAATATAAAGGGTTGTTTTTATTCTCCTCACCCCAGCCCTATCCAGCAGGAGAGGGAGCTAGGCCGACTTATAACTTATTGTATTTATAATGTAAAAAGTTGTGGAGATACTTATGCTGTCGAGGGGAAATACACGCATGGTTGAGGGGGGAATGGCAGTCTTTATGCTTAAAGCACGGTATGCTTTTTAACATACCGGCCTATAGGCTTTATCACCGTCTTGATTTCATCGTGAGACCGGCTGAGCCGCTCTGCCTCTTGATTTACGCTTCCTATTCCAGATCAGCACCCCGGTTATCGATAACATTACCGTCGCCAGTCCGGTAATGCAGACAACAATCCGTCCCGGCAGGCCAAGAACTTGACCGGAATGCAGCGGAAACTGCCAAGCGAGGAACTTGTCGGACGGGGTGCCGCTGCCGTAGCCTCGCCGGCCTCTGAGTTGACCTGTGTCGGCATCGACAAATACCTGTTCAAAGCCAAGGATGAAGGCCGATTCGCCGCGTCCCTGCTCCTGAAAACCTACCCGATAAACGCCCCGCGCCGGCATGTAACCGACGAAGTCGGGCTGCATACCGCGCGCTTGCTCAGGCAACAGGGTTCGCGCGCGTTCGATGGCGGCCTCGAACGACAGTTGCGGCGCGGGCTGTACGCCGGAGCGTTTGGGCAGCGCCTGTACCGGGTTGGGGCTCAACGTGCCGAACAGGCTCACCACGGGCCGGAACACTTCCTGAGCCAGGTTGAAATACGCGCCGCTCATGGCAAGCGTGAACAGCATGCCCCAAAGCCACAAACCGCCGGCACGGTGTAAATCGAAATTGAGGCGTGGAGCACCGGCGCCGCGCTTGATTAGCCAGGCCGGTTTCCAGCGTTGCCGCCAATTCCTTTCGGTCGAGTAGCCTACTGTTCGGCAAGCCGATGTTTTGGGGTTCCGATAGCTTGGCAGCGTCAAATAAACCCCGACCAAGCAATCGAACATCCATGTCAGTGCCACCAGTCCCATCAACCAGACTCCCCAGCGTTCCGGCAGGTGCATCGAACGGTGCAGGCCATAGAGGAAGGGCATCAGGTGTATCCGGTCCGCACGCAATGCGTCCGTTTGGCGACCGCCCAGTATCCGCCCATCGTAGGGATCGAGATAGACCTCATCGATGTCAGGCACATTCGGTTTGCCGTCGGCGGATTGGTTGCCCGGACTCAAACGCACATGCACACTCTCCCGGTCCGCGCGGTGCAGCGCGAGAAAGCTGACCTGGGTATTCGGATACGCCTTCTGTACGGCGGCAACCAACGCATCCGGCCCGAGTGCCGCAGTCCGGCGCTCCTGCACACGGAACAGGCCGGGATTCAATGCCTGATCCAGCTCATGATAAAAAGCCAGCAACGCCCCGGTGAGTCCGCTCACAATCAAGAACAAAGCCATGCCCAGGCCCGCATAGCGATGGACTTTGGCAAGGAAAGGGCGCACTCGCCAACCGCGCGCGGTCATGATTCCCTTGCCGGCGCAAAAACCAGCTTTCGCCGAAAGTGGCACAGTCTGTCCGATGCCCGGGCAATACGCGAACATAGCACTGCTAAGGCCGGGAGACAGGATTGAAAAACAGGAGATTTCATGGCTATTTTTTCCCTTTAGATGGTAGAAATCATGATAATTATTCAGCCGGAGATCAATACGGATTAAACAGATTGCTTTGTAAGGCGCAAGGCAAAAGGGCGCGCCTTTTGCCTTTAATCTTTATGCAAAATGTACCCGCCCTTGGTAGCCCGAGCTACCGCAACGGCAGCGGCGGTCAGAATTCGACCTTGGCTGCGAGCTTTAGCGAAATCGGCGCGCCGACCCCCAGCAAGCCGTTACCCGCGGCACTCCAGTAATTATTGTTGGTCGCATTGTCGAGCACCGCCTGAACCGTGGTCAGCTTGCCCGCAATGCGGGTCGCATAGCGCGCGCCTAACGACAACACCGCATAGTCATCGACGAAAGCCTGGTTTTCACTATTGACCGGGCGCTTGCCCACGTAATGTACCCCGCTGCTGAGCGACAGTCCCGGCACGCTTTGCAGGCGATACTCGGCGAACAGGCTGGCGGTTTGCTCCGGCGTGTTATCGGGCGTCTTGCCGAAGGTTGCCGTATTGGCGGCGTTCAGCTGCTTGGCATTCATGAACATGGCCGACCCGATCAGCGACAGTTGCGGGGTCACTTCGCCGGAGGCCGACAATTCCACGCCCCTGTACTGCGCCATGCCGTTCAGCACAAAGCGATTGGCCGAGTCTACCGTGGTCGATGCGCGCTTGATGTCGAAATACGCCGCCTGCAGCAATATCCCTTTTCCAAGCTCCGCCTTCACGCCGGCTTCCTTCTGCTCCGACACAGCCGGGGCCAATATCTCGCCATTATTGGCGCGGTTGGCCGGCGCTTGCCCGCTTTCCTCAACCCCTTCAATGTAACTGCCGTAGATCGATACGTTGGTAAGAGGCTTATACGTCAGCGCCAGCGACGGATTGATAGTGTCCGCCTTAAAACGCGAGGTAGCTCCGACGCTCTCATAGTTGCTGCCGCGCACTCCCAGCATGGCTTGCCATTTCTCGCCAAGCAAAACGCGGTCGGATAAATACGCGCCCAGGTCCGTTATTTTCGATGAATTTGAAGTGAATGGGGCGGTCGGAGATCGTTGTGGGATGTCAACCGGGTTGTACAGGTTTTGCGTCACGTCGAACGTGGAGGAGGAGCGGGGATCCTGACTGCGCTCATTGCCGGTAACGCCCAGCGACACTTCATGCGTGATCCACTCGCCCGGAAAGCGGCCGAACACTTCGCCGCGAATATTCTCGTTATTCCACTCCGCTCCACGCTGGAAGAAAGTGCGCAGGGTGCCTTGGCCGGTGGCGAGATTATAGTTTTGGAATTGCGAGAAATTACGGTCGCGCAGGACTTCCGCTTTACCGGCTTCGACTAACAACGCCCAATCGTCATTGATCGCATAATCGGCGCGCAGCAGCAGATTAGTGGCTTCGGCGTCGTATTTCTGCCATTCGCCGGCGAGATTGCGGGTCGCGTCCGGTACGCCGGGCAAGGTGATAACGCCGTTGACTGCCGCAGGCACCTGGATTCCCGCCTGCTCGGAGACTTCTTTGCGGTAATGTTCAATATCGAATTTCAGCGAAAGTTTATCGTTGACCAGCCAGTCAAAAGCGCCCGAAGTCAGCGCACGGTAGCCGGAAAAATTGTCGATGCCGATGTCCTCGCGGCCACCGAGCAGGTTGACGCGCGCGCCGAATTGCTGCCGGTCGCCAAAGCGCCTGGCCGCATCAATGTGTCCATTTGTCCCGCCATATTGGTTGGCCTGCACCGACACATTGGTAATTGGATTCTTGCCGGCGCGTTTGGTGACCATGTTGACGATACCGGAGGGCGGCACAAAGCCGTAATAAAGCGACGAAGCGCCTTTGAGCACTTCGACGCGTTCCTTGTTCTCCAACGGAATGTCGATCAGATTGATGACCGGCAATGATCCGTTCAGCCGGTAATTGCTGCGATTTTCCACCAGAATGCCGCGAATCGAAATATTGTCGTAAGTCGAACCGTTCAATTGCGCGCGGGTAACGCCGGCCGTGTTACGCAAGGCGCCGAACAGGGTGCTCGCCGCTTGGGCATCGAGCACCTCCCGGGTGACCACGTTGCTGGTCTGCGGAACGTCGAGCGGCGCCATGTCGCGGAATGTGCCGACCTGAACGACATTGGACTTGAAGCTCTTGCTTTGCTCGGCGGCCACATTCACGGTGGAAAGCTGCGTGGCCGGTTCGGCCTTGTCTAGGCTCTCGGCGTTGGCCTGGGGAAGCAAAAACGCCAGCGTAAGACCGCTTGCTAAGGTGGGTAAATTAAATTGCATGGAGGATACCTCTTTAGGTTGATGTGTATGAAAAATAAGATGCTTATGCAAAGTACGCAGCCGGTGACGGCGCGGCTAGGGAGGGTTGCCCGGCCGGGTGGCAAAGCCGGACGGTATCCACCGTTCGGCGGACTTCCTGATCATTTTTGCCGCATGCCGGTCAACGGATCGCACTGCGGACGAGGGAAGCGGTGCGCCCCGGTCTTGCAGCAGCCATAATGAAATGTTGCAGACGGGTAGCGGCGACGGAAACCGATGGCGGGTCGTTTTGGGTGGGTATAAGTCTCCGGTCCGGGCGCGGCGCACGATCTCCTGGGGGGTAACGATATAGCCCTGCTGCGTGGCGATGACCTCCACCTGCTCGTAGTCGAGGAGCAGGCACGGAACATGGCTCAGCTTGAGCCGCCGCGCCGCCTCGAAGCGGTGATGGCCGTCCATGACGGCCAAACTGTTGCGTTCGAGCGTAATCGGAATGCGCCAGAGCTGCTCGCGCATGATCGTATCGGCCAAGGCCGCGGCATGTTCGGGATGGTGGCGTTCGTTTGGGCGAATAAGGTCTATGCGCACAAAATGGATGGGAAGAGAACAAAGCATGGTCAGATCCTTTCTATACAGTTGTCTAGGTACACCCGGTCCGGGTGCGGGTGACTCAGGAAGTCGTGATGGGAAATGTGCCAGCCGTAGGCGCCGGCCAGCAAGAAAGCGACACAGTCGCCCGCGCGCAGGTCATCGACGTGGGCGTCGCGCGCCAGGACGTCCTTGGGCGTGCAGAGTTCGCCGCACAGCGTGATTTGGGCGTGGTGTACGCCTGGACGCGAAAACGGGTAAGGCCAAGCGTCGCGCGGCAGGATCACGAACGGGTGATTGTGTTGCCAAGACACCGGTAAGCGGAAATGGTGCGATCCGCCGCGCAAAATGGCGAAGTGTTTGCCGTAGTTACTTTTCACGTCGGTGACTTCGGCCAGGTAATAACCGCAGTCGGCGGTCAGGAAGCGGCCGCATTCGAAGATAATGCCGAAGCCGGGTTGACGCGCGGCGATCAGCGCCGATAGTCCGGCGCAGAAGCCTTCCCAATCGAATTGCGCGAGCGGCTCGGCGTAGTTCACGCCGATGCCGCCGCCGACATTGAGCCAATCGAACGCCAGCCCATAGCGGCGCTGCCAAGCTTCCGCCAAATCAAAGTAGTGTTCGAGCAGGGCAAGATGGGTCAGTGCATCCAAATTGTTGGAGATGGCATGGATATGCAGGCCTTTCAGGCGCACGCCCGGTAGGCTTAGCGCCAATTCAATCAGCGCCGGTATCCGCGCCTCTTCGATGCCGAATTGACTGGCCTGTCCGCCCATGCGCAACGTGGCTTGCTGCGGCACATGCGCCGGATTGACCCGCAGCAGGATGTTCGCCACTTGGTTGCGCTGGCGCGCGATCCAATCGAGACGCCGCAACTGGTGTTCGCTTTCCACGTGGATCAGTGTGACCCTGTGCTCAAGAGCGCCTTCCAGTTCGGCATCGGTCTTGCCGGGACCGCCGAATATAACCGGCACGGCGCTGTCGACTGCGCGCACGCGCTGAATTTCACCCAGCGACGCTACTTCAAAGCCGTCGCTACGCTGTAACAGCGACTCCAGGATCGGCGCGTCGCTGTTGGCCTTGATGGCGTAGAACAGCTTGCATTGCGAAGGCAGGTTACGGCGTAGCGTGTCGACGCGCCGGCGCAAATGCGCCAAATCGTACAGATAGGCGCACACCGGCTCCGTTTGGCCTTCCAGGTAATTATGTAACTGTTGCAGGTTCATTGCTCGATGTCCTTTAGTTGATGTTGGGTCAGATGGGCGGCCATAGCGCGGCGGGCGATACCGCGATCGTCGCCCAGGATGAACATGCGGACTTGGTTTCGGCGCCAGGCTTGAAAATCCTCCGGCGCGCGCGGCAGGGCGCAGAAGGTTTTGCCGTGCTGTAAAGCTGCCGCGTGTATGCGCGACACCGCCGCACAGACGTCCGGGTGGCGGGTCTGCCAAGGCAGTCCGAGCGACTGCGAGAGGTCGGCCGCGCCTTCCAGCAGCACGTCGATTCCGTCCACCGCAGCGATGGCGTCGGCTTGTTCGACGCCTTCACGGTCTTCGATCATTGCCACTACCAGGGTGTGCTCGCGCTCAGTTGCCATGGCAGCGGCCAAGTCGTCGCGGCCGTAGCCGTTGCGCCAGGTGGCGTTCAGACTACGGTCGCCGCGCGGGGAAAAATGACAAAGCCGCACCGCATCCAGAGCGGCTTGCGCCGAGCGGATGCGTGGAAACACGATGCCTTCGGCCCCGGCGTCCAGCGCCTGCAACGCTTGATGCGGAGCCGCCACCCGGACCAGCGCGGCTATGCCGCCGGCGCGTGCCGCCAACAACATGCCGGCAAGTTGTTCTGGGCCAATCAGCGTGTGTTCCAGGTCGATCACCGCGAAGTCGTAACCGGCCGCGGCGATAAGCTCGACGGAGAGTGCGGCCGGCGTCGAGCAAAACAGCCCGTATAGCGGCTCGTTCAGTTGCAAGCGGGCTTTCAGGCGCATCACAGCTTGCCCTGTTGCGCCAGTGGGTTTGGCGCAAGCCGCGTGCGCAAACGGATTTCCTGCCGGAATCGGCGGCTGGCGAGCAGTTCAATCGAGACCTGATCGGCAAAGCAGTCGAATAACGCATAACGCGCCGCCAGCCGCGGATGACGCTGTTGATGAGCGCGAAGCACCTCGCGGGTGATCTGCCAGAACCGCGCCTCGGCCATATCGTAGAAGCGCTGGAATAACCAGGCCAGTTCGGCCAGATTGACGAAGAACAGCGCATCGAAAGTAAAATCTCGCAGTTCGTCGGCGTCGTCGGTTTCCAGAAAAGAGTTAGGATTGACGCGGGCATGCTCGGCGGGCGGTGCTGTCAGCACCGGTGCGGGACCGGACAGCAGCGCCTTGCTGAAGCGCACGCCGTCGTGAAAATCCTTGAGCGCCACGCGCGCCGGCAGCCCGTCTTCGTGCAGCAGGATCATGTTTTGCGCATGCGATTCCAGCGCCGTGCCGTGTTCCCACAACAGATGCAATACCGGCAGCCAGGCGCGCTCGATCAGCCGCTTTAACCACGCTTCGGAGCCGTAGCGCTTTACCCACGGGTCGATAAAGGGCCGTCCATCGGCGTCCACATGCATCAAGGCCGTCATCGGAAGCGCGGCTTCACCGGGCTGCAAATGGTTATGCACGCTTTCGCGCCAGATGCAGGCCAATGCCCCGTACTGTCCGTGCGCCGGAGCCTTAGAGCTGAAACTTACGCCGGCCACTTCGCGCAACAGCACCGGCCGCGCCATCGGTTCAGCCCAGTCGGTGCGCTCCACCAGCGCGTGCAGCCAGTCGCTGATGACAGGGGCGTTTTGCACGGTATGGGGCGCCAGCACGCGCGACGTGGAAGTATTGACTAGGTTCATCGCCAGCTTGAGCGACAGGCGGCCGGGGTCGCTCAGGTTGCTCAGGGTGCGGATCGATTGTTGCGGCAGGTAATGATCCGCTAGCGGCCCGATCGGCAGCAATTCGCCGCGCGCCATCGCCTGATGGTAGCCGGGCAGGATCACTTCGTCCCATTGCCAAGGATGAACCGGCAGCGGCAGATAGTCTTCGGCCTGCAATCCGCGCCGAGTCAGCTCATCGGAAAAAAGCTGCCCGTCCGCTTCGCCGAGCAACGGCAGGCCCGGCGTGGCGCTGACAGCCCAACGGCTGCAATCGCGGCGCACCGCCAACAGCAACGGCGTCACAGTCGGCGCGAACTCCGGCGCATAGGCGCTGTTGTCGGACAACGTGAAGCCGAGGCGCGATTTATAGCTCGGATGGTACGGGTGGCTATCGGTCAGCCGGGCCTCGACCGTATCGTAATCGGCGTCGCGCAATGCCTGATAGCCGCGCGCATGCAGGGTTTGGGCATCCTTGATCTGGGTCGCCGTTAGTTCTGCCGCGAACCGGCTGAGCAGGATTGGGTCGGCGCCCAGCCATGGCGCGATTTCCGCCAGGAACAGCGCGGGATCGGTCGCGTCTTCGCTAACGCCGTCAGCCTCGCGCAGCAGCGGCTCAGTGATGCGTATGCGACCGAAACTGAAAGTATGTTGCGCACGGCACCGGTAGCTGACCGGCGCGTGGTCGGCACTGAGGGCGGGCACAATCAGCGTTTCGCCCTGCCACTCGTAGCGCGGTAACGCGTCTTCGAACAGCAAGGCTTCCAGCAGTTGGCGCAGCACGCGGCGGCTGGCCTGCCGGTAAAAGGGACTGTCGAGCAGGTTTTGATAATCGTAGGGTTGCATGGAGTTACCTTTGAGATAGCATGGGGTTGGGGATTTCGACCCAGACCGGACGTTCGCCGTGTTGATGGAAACTGCTGAGCATGTTGGCTTTTGCCGGCAGCGTAGGTTGGTTGAGTAATGTCTGTGCCAGCGGGTTGCCGGTCGCATTAAGGTTATCCGCGGTGTCCCGCCACAGCACGGCCTCCGTGATCAGTCCGGTGCGCGCCAGACAGGCAATGGCATGGCCTATGTGATTGACCAGCACGTAATACTGGAAGCGATGCCATGCTTGCTCTTCCTCGTACAGCGCGGGACTGTCGGGGTTCAGCCGGTCGAGGAACGGAAAACGCGCGCGGCTGATGCTGGCGCCTTCCATATCGCGCGCATAGCCGCGCACCGGCCAGCCGCCCAGGAAAGCCATCATGGTGTTTTGCAGATGCGCTTCCAGGCTGATGCCGTAATCGGAAAATAGCCGAAGCAACGGCAGCAGCGTGACGTCGAGGTAGCGGGCCCACCACGTCCTAACCAGCGCCTCGTCGGGCGCTTGTATCCCGGCTGCTTGCCGAAGCAAGGCCAGCAATGGGATTTCCCCGTCAGCCGATTCCTCCAGCACCGACGCAAGCACCTGAACGTGTTCGGCTTCCTCAAGCGGCATCGCTTGCCGGTACACCACTGCGCAAGCGGCGCGTAGTGCGTCGCTCGACAGCTTCAAGGTCCGGCTTCCCAATTCCGGAAGAATGCGGAACACGGATTGTTCGAGTACCTGCCGTGGCAGAAAAGACAGAGCGAGGCTGGCGTCCAGCGCCCGCTCGACCTGCTCGGGCGGGTTGTTACGGATGAAATTGGTGATGCGGATGTCGAGCGATAGTTTGAGGAACAGACTTTGGCCGGGCAGCCACACCGTGCGAACCGAAGACGTGGGCCAAGCCGCTTCTCCCAACGGACCCAACGAGATCAGCGAACGGCTTTTTACCAGTGCATCGATTCCAGGCAGGCCCAGTAAATAATTAGCTTGCCAGGGATGGCACGGCAACAGCCGATAATCGCCATCGGCCAACAAGTTTTCGGCTAAGCGGGCCGCCTCAGGATCGACCGGCAAGCAGTCTCCGCCCAGGACGCGCTCGTCGAGCAGTCCGTCGGCTACCGCGAAGTAATGCAGGCGGAACGAGGCTCCCAGCTCGGGGGCGTAACGCTGCATGTCTTCTTCGCTAAAGCCTTCCGAGGCTTTGGAGGTCACATGGAAAATGTGGCCGAAACGCAAGCCTTGCTCGGCTGCCAGAAAAGACGAGCGCAGCCCATCGGGCTTATATCGGTGGAAGCGATGCACCTTATCGATACTGTTGTACATCAGTGTCTTCAGGCGGTCGCGACAGTGATCC
This sequence comes from Methylobacter sp. Wu8, assembly GCF_036440755.1. Classification (NCBI taxonomy): domain Bacteria; kingdom Pseudomonadati; phylum Pseudomonadota; class Gammaproteobacteria; order Methylococcales; family Methylococcaceae; genus Methylobacter; species Methylobacter sp. Wu8. The sequence continues at coordinate 80,595 of NZ_JAZGVT010000073.1, forward strand.
GCGGCATCGGCAGGATGATTGCCGGTCGCAGCGAGCGTGTCGACGATCAGATCGACCAGGGGCTTTACGTCGTCGGTTAGGGGGCTCCAGTCGCCGTTCCGTTCGATCCACGCGAAAGGCGATACGCGGTGGTAGCCGATCGGAGAGAAGTAGCTTAGAGCGCCGACCCACTGATACCCGGTTTGGGCAAACGATACCCGGTAAGGCATCAGCCCGGCGGCTCGCCAAGCTTCAATCGGCGCATGCAGTTCGACCGGCCCCGGCTCGGCAGGCGCAAGGCGGGGGTCGAAACAAGCGGTTTCCCGGCAATAAGTATTGAGGTACTGTTCCACCAGACGCCGCTCTATTGCGGCAAGTTGCGGTAGGTGTGGTGACATCTGAATTTTTCCTTTAATTTTGTTTACAGGGAGTTAAAGCGGCATGTCGGCCGCTATGAACCAGCAATCCGGCGGCCAGGAACAATGCCGCCACCGGCCAAACGAGGTTGACTTGGTCGAGGCGCGGCATCAGAACCATGATCAGCAGCGGGCCCAGCAGTTGGCCGACGACCATGAAACTCCTGCTTAAGCCTGTCACATGCCCATAGGCCGAGGCAGGCAGTTGACGGCTACAGGCCAGCAGCATCGACTGCGCCAGCGCTGCATAACACGCGCCCTGAACCATCCGCAGCAGGGCGACGAGCCAGATTTGGTCGGCCACAGTCAGTAATCCGATCGACAAGGCGCAGCCAACGGCGGCCAGCGTAAAATGACGTCGCGGTTCGCCGCGGTCGTTGAGACGGCCCCACAGCGGACCGGCCAGCATGGCGGCGAGCCAGCCCAGCGCGTGCAGCAGCCCGATCTTGCCGGCGGTGGCGTCGGCAGCGGGGAAATGAGCCGTCACGTAAAGCGCAAAGACATTGACCAGCGCGAACGCGGCGGCCTGAATCAAACAGGCGGCGAGCATCCATTTGCGCAAATCGGCGTCGGCGAGTACGGTGCGCAAGCCTGCGAACTGCGGAACATCGGGAACGGGCTTTGTTTTTGGCGGTTCGCTGAGCCGGCTCCACAGCAGCCCGCCGATGATGCCGGTCAGCAGCGCGCTGGTTGTCAGCAGCGGCTTGAGCGACCAATAGTCCAGCATGATGCCGCCAAGGATCGGCCCCGCCAGCGAACCGCAGGCGACGGCGCTTTCCTGCAAGCCCAGCGAGCGCCCGCGCGATGCGTCGTCGCTGACGTAACCGATGAAGGCGGTCAGCACCACGCCGATGGTGCTGATGCCTTGCAGCAAGCGGCCCAGCATGAAACCGTAAACATTCGGACTCAAGGCCATCAGCAGCATGCTGACAATAAACACGGTCAGCGACACTAGCAGCATGCGGCGATAACCGAAGCGGTCGCACCATTGACCGGCGTAGGGGGCGGAGCACAACACGCCCAAGGCCGGCGCGGCTAAGGCGAGACTGCTCCAGCGCGCCGCGCCGACCGAGTCCGGCTGCGTCAGCGTCGCCACGTATAGCGGCATGATCGGCACCAGCACCATCATGCCGAGCGTGGTCACGGCCTGACAGCTCAGCAGCAGCGCAAGGTTGCGGGAACTCGACAGCACCGCGCTCATTTATTACGCTCCACGGCCAGCAAGGGATTGATCAATCGCCCCATTGCGCTGGGCATGCCGGTGCCTAAGCTCGGGCGGCTGAGCAGCGGCGCGAGCACCTGCTTGAATGGCCAATTGGCTTCGTCCAGCAGCAGAGTCTTGGTCTGAGCGGCGATTTCATCCGGTAGCGGCACGCATGCCAGGCAGTCTTCCAGCACCGTGCGGACGATATGCCAGCCATGCGCTTCTTCGCGGCCGTAGCGTTCGGCCAGCGCGGCGAGAATGGCGTACAGGTTGACTTCGATGGCCAAGGTTTGCAGATAGGCCAGCAGTTCGCGCGGACTGTCCGGTTCCAGAGTATTGGGCGTGCCGCGGTCGATGACGTAATAGGGCGCTGTTACGCCTTGGGCCTGCATCAGCGGCCGGCAGATGCGCAAGGTGTCGTGGTCGCGCAGCACCAGCGCGGCGATACGCTTCCCCTGGAAAGCCAACAGCACGTTCTGTCCGTGCAGCTCCGGCATCACGCCTTGCGCGAAACAGCGCAGGCCCAACTCCAGCAAAGCGCGGGCGATGTCGGCGAACAGCATCCAAGCCTCTTGTTCATGCGCCGCGCAACCCAGCAGATGATCGAACGCAGGCAGTGCGCCGTCAGCGCTTGTTACCGGCAACGCCGCCATCGGAATCAGCCGGGTTCCCGGCAGCGCCGGGTATCTGCGAATCAGGCAGGCCAGTTCGCCCGGATCGGCTTCGAGTGCGTCATGCTGCCGCAGCGCCCACCATTGATTCTCGTCGCACAGCAGCAAGTTCGACGCCAGCCAGGCGTCCTTCCGGCGCAGGTTTTCCAGACAGGCTCCGGCGAGTACGCCATTGTGCAGATAGCGCGGCGGCAGGGTGCGGATAGCGCCCAGCGCATTGATGGAGAGCGACACTTTAAGATGTATGCCGGACTCTCCGGCGATAGCAAGCGAGCGTATCGAAGCGGTCGGAATCGCCGATCCCGGCCCCGGTCCCAAATCGATATGCGCCGCCGTTTCCGACAGCTCGTCCCAATCAAACCGCGTCCATTGCCACGGATGGACCGGCAACCACAGCCAGGCATCGCCATCGGCGCCGTGAGCGTGGGCGGTCCAGCTCAATGTGTCCCGCTCGATACGGTCGAGCAGGAGTTCTGCAAGGGGCTGGCCGGTCATGGTGCTGCCTCGTAGGTTGTCCCGCAATAAGGCCACCCAATGCAGCGGGACTGATGTCATGGTTTCGGGCGAATAGGCTGTGCCGTCGCTTCCGTCCCAGTCCTTGGCGCGGGCCAGCGGATGGAACGGCCGGTCTTTCAGGCAACTTAGCGCTTCCCAGGACAGCAGGTCGTCCGGGGCCGCTGTCAGTTTGGCGACGATGCTGTGTTCATGCTCAGCCGAGAACGCGGCCTGGACGTAGGCAAGCCGGAAAAACCGGGAAAAGCGGCCGCTCCGGTCGAGCCACCAGTCGGCCGATTGCAAGGCCTCGACGCTTTGGACGGCATTCAAGTCTGTCGGGTGCGTAGCGCCATGCAAGACGACGGGCCGATCCGAAACCCGGAACGGACGCAATCCGGCGGCCCGACGGCCGCGCCAGTGCAGCGACCGCAGTTCGTCGAGCGCGATTTTCAGCACCGTTTCGCCATCGGCGGCCGAATCGAACACACAGTGTTTGCGAAAGTCGTAAAGATCTTCCAGCCAGAGTGCGTCGAACAAGTCTTGAGTTAAGCGCCGCGCATACGGATGATGAGTGTTGGACTCCATAGATTTCAACCGTATAACGGCAGTTGCGTGCCGATTCCGCGCTCGCGCGCCAGATGATAGAAATGCCGTGCGCAGACGATGTCGTCGAGCGCCATGCCCATCGGGTTGAGCAGAATAATCTCCCGATCGTTTTCCCGGCCCGGCTTGTCGCCGACGACGATTTCACCTAATTCGGCATGCAGGCGTTCGCGGCTGAAACGCCCTTCCAGCACCAGCTGGTTGATGATTTTTTTCTCGCGGTTGGACTGTTCCCAATCGTCAACCACCACCTTGTCGGCTCGTTCGTAGACTTCCTTATGCACGTCCATGATCGACACATTACTGACGAAAGCGCCGGGTTTGAGCCAGTCGTAGGGCAAGTAAGGCGCGTCGGCTACCGTGCAGGTCACGATCACATCGGCGGCGCGCACCGCGGCTTCCGCCGAGTCAGCCTTAAGCAAGGCGATGCTCGGGAAACGCCCGGCCAGTTCGGCGATGAAGGTATCGGCAGCAGCGGACGACAAGTCGAACAGATGCAAACGTTCGATCGACGGGAATTGCTCCAGCAATGTTTGCATCTGCATGCGCGCAACCGGGCCGCAACCGATACCGGCGACATCTGTGAATCCGCTACGCGCCAGATCACGCGTGGCGACGGCGGTGATGGCGGCGGTGCGCATGCCGCTGATCAGTCCGCCTTCCATGATCGCAATCGGATAGTTGGTTTGCGCATCGTTCAGCACCACTATCGCGCTGGCGCGCTCCAAGCCGAATCGGGCCGGGTTGTGCTGGCGGCTGCCGATCCACTTGAGCCCGGCGATTGCCTGTTCGCCGCCCAGGTAACAAGGCATCGCGATTATGCGGTCGGCGATATGGTCGGCGCCCGGCCAGCGCAGGTAGGGTTTGAGCGGCTGCACATAATCGCGGCGGACGTGCGCCGTAAGCCCGTCGATGATTGCGTCGACATAGGGCTGTGAATGGCCGCCGCCTAATTCGATCAAGTCGTTGCGGCTGAGATAAAGTAAATCCGGTGAGTTGGTTGGTGTAGTCATGCTATTTGTCCAAGTAAGTGTGATGTGCGGTCCAGATGCCGATCTTTCATGCGCGACAGCCATTCGTCGTCATAGACGGAATCCAGGTAGCGCTCGCCCCGGTCGGGCAGGACGGTCAGGATGCGTGCGCCGCGCGGCGCTTGCGAGGAGAGACGCTGAATGGCTGCGATAACCGAGCCGGACGAGCCCCCGGCGAAAATGCCTTCGTGCTTGACCAGCTCCCGGCAAGCGACGGCCGACTCATAGTCGTCGATATGAATAGCCTGATCGATCTCGCCGCGCTGCAACAGCTCCGGTACGCGGCTGGCGCCGATTCCGGGCAGTTCGCGCGGATACGGCGGGGTGCCGAACAGCACCGAACCGACGGCATCCACCGCCACAACCTTCAGATCCGGCCATGCTTCCCGCAACCGCCGGGAGATGCCATGCACGGTGCCGGATGTACTGACGCCCAGCACCAGATAATCCACCGGCCCATCCAGAGATTTCAGGATCTCTTCGCCCTCGCCGTGATAGTGGCTTTGCCAGTTACGTTTGTTGGCATACTGGTTGATCCATACTGCATCCGGCTGCTCGCGCAACAGGTGTTTTACACGCTCGATACGGGTTTCCAGATAGCCGTTTTGGCTGTCTTTCTCGGTCACCAGTTCGATATCGCCGCCGTAGCATCGAATGATCTTTAAATTGATCGGCGATATTTTCGGATCGACCACCGCCGTAAAACGCAAGCCGTGGATACGGCAAGCCATCGCCAAGGCAATGGCGAGATTGCCCGACGAGCTTTCGACGATATGCGAATCCGGCTGAATAGTGCCGTCGGCCAGACCGCGTTCGATGATGTAGCGCGCCGGCCTGTCCTTGACGCTGCCGCCGGGATTGAGCATTTCCAGCTTGGCGAGAACCTCGCATGGCGAATTGCGAAACAAACGCGACAGGCGGACGATAGGCGTTTCCCCGATGCCGTTAAGAATGCTGTGCAGGATCATTGGGCCGCCTCGCTACGCAATGCATTGAGGCCGGGCGCGCCGATGTGGAAATGGAGGATGTCGAACCGGTGTAGCTTGCGTGTAGCCGCCGCTTCCGGCTGCTTACGGAAGAAGTCAGCCTCATCAGGCGATAAGCGCCGCGTTAATGCGCGATAATCTCGTGCGCTAATAGCGGCCGGAATATCGTTAACGGCGGCTTCGCTACGGAGTAGCTCCGCCGCATATTTATGACAGGTTGATACTTGCATTGCGGTAAAAGTACCTGCGCTTTTCGCTTTCATAGCAGAACGCGGCCGCGGAGTAATCTCCGCAGCTTTGGAATAGAGTGCGTCCGTTAATGTAGCGGTGGTTGGCGGCAGTACTTGATGTTGGTAATAGCGCATAAACATTTTCCTCGTTGAGGTTGGTTTGTTTCTGGCTGGCTACTCACACCCAAGTGATGGCTGGCTAAATGTGGGGCGGCTTATGCATTCTGCATAAGCCTGATTTACAGATTTATTCTCGCTTCAAGGCGATTAAGTTAAAAACAACAGCCGGATAGATAGACTAAGCCCAATGAATACGACCGATTAATACAGGGCATCAGTTTGCTGAAAATACTGCGTTAGCCCGGTCCGTCAATAATGCCAACGACAGGCCGAGGCGGAAAGCTGTCGTTGACCGATTTGCTCGAGATGTGAGTTAGCAGATCAATTCTTGGTTGCATATCAGTTTTCCTTATATATCTATTTGAACGCTGAGCATCACAGAGCGCCCCGGTCCCGGCATTCGACCCAGGCTGATACCCACGCCGCGGAAGTAGTCGTCCTGATTGAACAGGTTGTTGCCGGCAAGACCGATCCGCAGGTTGGCCTTGTTGACACGGAAGACCTTGGTGATTTGCGTGTTCCACAGCCAATAGCCCGGTATTTTGCCTCTGTCGCCAATGGCGTCTTCCAGCACGATGTTGGCGGCATCGGTATAGGCGGAACTCAGGTAAGAACCGTTTTTTCCAGGGTGGTTTTATGGTCAGCTTGATGTTTTTCCTTGTGGTACTTCTTTTCGCTCTCTGCTTCTTCCGTATCGGATACGGCAGCGGTGCGCGCATCGCTTTTTATATCGGCGGCATCCGCCAAACTCGCTATAGGTACTGCGGCAAGCATCAGCAGCAATGTCGCTCTGGTATGCGGTTGCCTGTATTGGAATGATTGTTTCATACAAAGCTTCAGTTGTTTTTGTAATAGTTGGCCGGCTATACAAGCGACAAAAGCTTTTTGGCGGGCTGAATATACGGTTAAAAGTAAATTGGAAAAGCGCTATTCCTTTGATTTTGGTTCGGTCACAAAGCCGAGCTTTTCTATTCCCGCTGTTTGCGCGGCGGACATCACCATGGCTAATTGTTGATAATTTGTGGCTTTGTCAGCGCGCAAATGCAATTCGGGCTGCGGCTTTTTCTGCGCCGCCGTCTCCAATCGCAACGCAAGTTCTTCTTGTTCAAATAGCGCATCATTCCAAAACAGTTTGCCTTCCGCATCAATCGACAGGGTGACGGTGTCGGGTTTTTCCGGGTTGGCTTGGCTGCCCGCTTGCGGCAGGTCGATTTTGATCGAGTGGGTCAGCAAGGGGGCGGTAATGATGAAAATCACCAACAGCACCAGCATGACATCCACCATCGGCGTCGTATTGATTTCCGCCATCGGTTGGGTATGACGGTTATCGCCGCCGAAGCCGCCTGAACCGATCATAGTGACACCTCCGCTTGAAGAGAATTTGCTTGCGGAGCGTCTGATGAGGGCCGGGCAGGGGCGGTCTGGCTTGAATTCTCCGACGGTACCGTTTCGGTAATTTGCACGGCTGCCAGCGGTACTCCGGTGGTCAGGTAGGTATGCAGGTCGTGGGCGAACGTTTCCAATTCGCCCATTAACAGGCGGTTGTCGCGCACCAAGGTGTTATAGGCGAGAACCGCTGGGATGGCGACTGCCAGGCCGAATGCGGTCATGATCAATGCTTCACCGACCGGGCCTGCCACTTTGTCTACAGTAGCTTGGCCGCCGACGGCGATGGTGCCGAGCGCATGATAAATGCCCCAGACGGTGCCGAACAATCCGATGAAAGGGGCGATACTGCCTACCGAAGCCAATAAGGTCAGTCCTGTTTCCATCTGCATGGCTTCCTGGCCGATAGTTCGGCGTAGCGCCTGGGCAATAAATTCATCATGCCGCGAATGTTCCTGCAACGCGCTATTTTCATCATCCCTTACCCGTTGCGCGGTGTAACGTTTGTGGTGGTCGGTAGCGCTGATGCCTTGCAGCGCAAGGCGCGCAAACGGGTTTTCCGCTTTTTTCAAATCCTGGCTCATGGCCGCCGCCATTGACGTCAGGGTTGACGACGAGGCATGCCAAAATCGTGTTAAAAAAGCCGCACTGCTGTTTTTTAAACGCCGCGCCTGTATGGCTTTGATGACCATTAAACTCCAACTGCCTATGGACATGGCCAGCAGTCCCGCCGCTACGGTAATCGATACGGCGCCGCCTTGGCTGATGAACTCCAGGTTGTCTAAGATATGTTCCGCTTGCATGATGATTTATCCTTCCTCTATTGAAAATCTGACCGGCACTACTACCGATGCGCTGACCGGTTGTTCGCCGCGCTTGGCCGGAATGAAGCGCCATTTTTTGACGGCTTCCAGCGCAGCCTGATCGAGACGGTTTGAGCCGCTGCCGGTTTGCAGTTCGACAGAACCGGCTGCACCGTCTTGCGTCACATGTACGAGCAACAATACCAAACCTTGTTCGCCCAGCCGCCTCGAGAGTGGCGGATAAGCGGGAGACGGGTTGTTTAAATAAGCGGCGTTGAAGTCAGGCGATTGATATGTCTGGGTGTCAGCAGGCGCCCGGCTGTTTGTCGCTTTCGACTGTTGTTCGGCAATAGAGGAGCTTGGAGCGGCCGCCGGTGTTGATGTTTGTTCCGCAGGAGGGGTCGGCCGGCTGGTTTGTTTTGTAAGCGGTACGGCAGGTTTATTGACCGGGGTTTTGACCGTTTTCTTAACCGGTTTTTGCACTTCCGCCACCGGCTGGGCAGCGGGCAAAGGCTTTTGCAGCGTTGTTTGCGGCGCACTCATCAAGCTGACCATGATCGGTTGGGCGATGGTCTCAAGCGGTGAAGACGGCTGCTGCTGGGACAATGCTGCAAATAGGGCCAGATGCGCGCATAGCACTAGACTCAACGCAATCCATGGGCGGTCGTTGATGCGGGTAGTTCCGCCATGGACAATATTTCCCAGCATCAAGGGCGTGGAGTTGTTGTCCATGAAATGGAAGTTGAGTGCCGGGAAAATCATTTTAGTGAACGCGGCAGGTTAGTTGTCGATTGCGGCCATTTGCCGGCGACGCATTTTGTATTTGCACAAAACGCCATGCGGCAATTGCTGCTACCGGGTAGGCCTGTTTTCTTGTGTCGTTTAGTTAAATTCATTGATTTTCACCATCCAAATGCACAGTCTGCCGAAGCGGCAAATCGCTACGTTTCATTGACATTGGCTGGCTACCGGACACTTGAGTGTCGGATGGCTGGCTGCTCTTAGTATGTGTATTGCACTTTATTGTCGGCATGTTCATCCTCCGTATCATGATCAGGAGAGAGGCCGGTAGGTAGGAGGAAAATAACCTGCCGACAATAAAGTGCAATAACTGTATTAAGATAAAATATTTAGTCAGGATTAATTTGCCCTGACAGGTCAAACTCAATCATTTTTCCCGCGTATTCGCTGACAATTCGCGTCCCATACCGAACATTCGGTGCCGGTTAACCGATGCCGTAAAGCCGGCGTTATGTCCCGTTTTGCAGGCAAAGGTAATTTGTCTTGCATGCAAATAATAATGATTATCATTTGCCAGGTCAATACTTGTCGGCATTTATATGAAAAATACTTAAAGGAAGCGTTGATTTAGTCTTTAAATAGAATGATAGTATATTGATTTATAAGTATATTTTTAGGCTCGTTTAGAGGTTCTTTGTCGAACCATGAACGAAAGGGGGCGCGCTTCCTTAACGGGCTTTGTTACAGTTGGTGAGTATGTGTGTCGGGCAGGCTAATTGTCGTCGAGCAGATGACAAATAATTGCGTGTTGCCGGATGGAAACGTCAATCAGCTACTTTTGTTTTGAGCACAGGGAATAATGTTGGGAAGTTAGCCTTAGTTTATACGCAGGAAATGCGCATCATCCTCTAAGCCGATGGAATAAGTTTTAGCCATGACGAGCTTTTAATGGAAAAGGCTATATGCGTCATATTAAAAGTAAGACTTGAAAGAGAGAAGAATGCGGGAGGAAAAAACACTTTACTTTTAAATAAGAATCATTATCATTTTAGTCAAAGCAATAAATACCCGGCCCAGTCATGAAAACATTTTTTTCTATTTTTCGTCCATCTCCATCTGTGAAACTGGCTATAGCGCCTGAGGTATTGACTGCTCTCGTTGAAAAAGGGCAAATCCATGCAACAGATTTTAGATGCCTGGATTTTGGCTCAAAGCAGATTGTCTGGAAGATATTTCTCTCTTTGGCAAAATCAAAAATGAACAGGCTTCCAGTCCAGCTGGGTAAGGAATAACCACGATGCAAGACGATAAAAAACATGAGCTGCTGATCAGCGCGATAGACTATTTAAAAGTCCAGTATGCAATGGGACAATCGCCTTGTCTTGCACTGGTCATTTCACGGCATTATCGCCTGTTGGCCGAATCCAGCGCTGAAAGCGGCAATAAAACCAACTATGTCAACCAAGCTAGCTCATGGTTTGGCTGTTATTTGAAAAAAGCAAAGCCGCAGGCCGAAGCCGAAATGCAGATTTACAGCGGCGTGTACGGGACTTAACCCGCCGATTAAGTACGCCGGACGCCGTACCAAAGAGCGGTCACGACCGGCGCGGCAAGGGCAATCCATGACACCGCATCGCCGATGCCGTCGAACAGCAGGGCGGCGGTAAGACCACCAGCGCTGACTAAGCCCAGAAAGACCGGCATCGCCCATATTTGTATCCCGGTTAGTGATGTTTTCATGCGCAATCTTTCTCCTTTTCGTTCGGCAGCGCGTCCAGCCGGGCTTCAATTGATACATTGCGTTTTCTCAACCACAGATACAAGCCGCTGCCGAGTACCGCAATGCTGAGTATATCGAGCAACGCCCAGATAATCTTCAGCGGCAGGCCGCCGTAATCGCCGAAATGCAGCGGTTTGGAGATCAAAAGCGCGGTGACGTACCAGGGCAATTCGCGCGTTTCAACGACGACTCCTGCTTGTGCATCGATCAAGACCGGTTTCAGCAGCTTGGACGTTAGCGGCGAATTGCCTTGCATGAAGGCGACAAAATGGCGCGGCCCTGCAAAGCCGTTGCCGGGAAACGCGATAAAACCGAGCGACATATCGGGCGCAACCGTGTGGGCGGCATCGAGCGCTTTCTGCACCGAGCCGGGTTCCCGAACCGGGGGCATAGTGCGGTAGGGGGCGGTCATATCGGCCAGTTCGCCGGATTGCCATTGTCCGAATATCGGCGTCGCCAGCGTATTGATTACGCCGGTAGCGCCGACGACAAGAAACCAGACCAATGTCGCGATGCCGAGCAGGTTGTGCAGGTCCAGCCACTTTAAACGCGCCGATTGCTTGCGCCGCACGGCGCCGAATGCAAGCTTGCGCATGAACGGGCCGTACAACACGACGCCCGAGACCAGCGAGGCGATCAGCAGCAGCCCCATAAAACCCAGAAACAACGTCCCCCAGAGGCCCGCGAACATATCGACATGCAGCCTCAGCATGATATTCATGACGCCCTGGTCCAGCGGATACTGATACAGATAATCGCCGGTGCGGGCGTCGAACGCATAAAATGCCGAGGGTTTCGCCGCCGCCACGTTTTCGGCCATGCGCACAAACCAGAGATCGGGCTCGTCCGGGTCGGCCACGATAAATTGCACGGCATCGCCGGGCCTCCGCGCTTTGGCGGCCGAGATGATCGCATCCAGGTCGGCCCGCTCCGCCGTTTCAGGCAGGTCCGGCGGGGTTACGCTATAGCCGAGCGCGCGATCGATTTCATCGGAGAAAATCAGCGGCAGCCCGGTCAGGCACAGCAGCAGCATGAACGCGGTGCAGATCAGGCTCGTCCATTTGTGGATCAGATACCAGTGCTTGATTGAGCTGCGCGTCAACATAAGCGTTACCGCGAAAACGCCGGCGCGCGATATAAAATCCGGTCGCTCATACGCACGCCTCCGCTATGTCAGCCGCACTGGTCCCGGCTTTAAAGACGGCTATCGGATTTTTCAACGTGCCGACAAATTTCAGGTTTTTGGCCGGGTCGGCGAGATCGATCATTTGCTGATTATTGCCCAATTGCAGCCGGTTCAGGCAGGAGCGGATAAATTCGGGCGCGAACAGATCGTACCGCTCGAATTTATCGGCCAGTTCGGGATGCGTGCGTTGATAGTCCAGTACGCACTCGGCGACCAGTTGCCAAAACCGCTGTTCGGAATAACCGCCGTGCTCGACCAGAATGTGGGACATATAACGGAAAATCAGGTCAAAAAAGTCCGTAAAGATCGACAATATTTTCAGCTCTTCCGGCACGAATACCGACAGGCGCTGCACTTTCTCGGACAGCACGATTTCCTTGTTCATGATCGCGGCTTCTTCGGCAATGTCTTTCATGATGGCCCTGACCGGGACATTGTTTTCCAAGACCAGGATCAGGTTTTCGCCGTGCGGCATAAACACCAGATCGTAGGCGTAGAAACAATGCAGCAGGGGGCTCAAATAGCAGTTCAAATAATGCCGCAGCCAGCTTGCGGTATCGACGCCGGACGATTTGATCAACGCGGGCAACAAGGCGGTTCCCTGGGCGTCGGTATGCAGCAGGGCGGCCATCGTCATCAAACGCTGCCCCGGTTTTAACTGCGGCACCGGGCTTTCGCGCCACAGCGCGGACAGCATTTTTTTATAGGGGCTGTCCTTAGCCGTGGCCGTTTCGTAATAATGATTGCGGTATCCGACAGCGGCGACTTCGCGGAGTATGCTGAATCCTTTTTCCGCCAGATAAGGATCCTGCTCAATCAGCCCGTTGATGCAGTCGTTAATGGCGGGCGTGGTGCTCATGTAGTAGGGCGACAGTCCGCGCATGAAACCCATATTCAGGATCGACAAGGCCGTTTTGACATAGCGTTTGTGCGGATGGCTGGTATTGAAGAAGGTGCGGATCGATTGCTGGGCAAGATAGACATCCTCGACGAACCCCAAGCAGACCAAATGCCGTGCGGCGATGTCGGCGGCAAAGATGACGGCCAGTTTGTTATACCATTGCCACGGATGCACCGGCATAAACCAATAATCATCGGTATCCAGCCCCTGCCGCGCCAATGTTCGGGTAAATTGATCGAGGGTCGGATTTCCCAGCTCCTGCTCCAGCAATTCCGTATAAGACAAATCGTCCGCACAGGCGAAAACCGTTTTGCTTTTATGCGCCGCCAGCCAGATTAGCTTAACCGGCGCCGCGGCTTCCGGCGAATAAGCCTGATAGTCGGCCGCATCGAAACCGATGCGGCCGTTATTGGCCAGAAAGGCGGGATGGCCTTCCATCATCGCGGTTTCGATGGTCTGAAAATCGGCGTCGAGGAGTTGCGCCACATCGACGCCCTTCTTGGTGTGCTTATAAGCGCTGCCGTACAGCGTACTGGTGATTTCTTCCATATAAGTCGGCAGTATCGCCGGATCGATGCCCAGGCCTTCGCTGACTTCCAGGATAAAGCTTAAGGAATCCGGCGCGGCCTTGTCGCCGTCAACGAATTTTTCAACGGAAGCCTTGTCGATATACCAGTGTTCCAGGCTTAACACTTGCGCGCGGAAGCTGTATTCGACGCCCGGCTTGTCGGTCTTGAGCCGGTAATGCCCCCAGTCGCCTTCCGAGAACTGGAGTTCGGGCGTTATCAGCAATTCGTGCGCAAACTCGCTGATCGCTTTGCAAAGATGCAGGGTATTCACATGCGCCCAGACGTCTTCCCGCAAATGAGCGACGACATGGTTGGGCGATACCGTGACCGGGTTCTTGCCCCGCGCAGCCCGGTACTGTTCCCGGCTGCAAAATGCCAGATGGGCGGTTTTATTGGGCAGCGTTATGACTTTTTGATATTCAAATCCCGCCCGTTTATTCAAGGCATGGATTTTTTCATTATTGATGTCCGGCTCGACGACTATCCGCTGCGCCGCCGGATCGCTGAATATAAAGTCCATGATGACGGTAAAAACCGAGCCGGTGAAATTGGCTATCGGGCGTTCGGCAGGCGCGACCAGGATATGCATGCCCCGGTCGCCGGCTTGCCAGGCATAATGTTCGCTAAGCGCATGGTGTTCGGGGTCGTAACATTCCAGTAGAAAAGCGGGTTGGTCGTTGCAAAAGCCCAAATAAACCAGCGACTGCTCGGCGATTTTCCGGTATTCCGCTTCAACCTGTTCGATCGAGCATCCTTGTAGTCCCCAATAGCTTGCATAGTCCCTGTTGACCCAATCATGGATCAACGCAATATCTTGCGGGATTTGCAAGGGGCGTAAACGGAACGTGCCTATCGCCGGCATGTATTTTTTGAAGATGAAAGATTCGTAATTCATGTTTTGTTGCTCATTGTCAGTGTGGGAGTTGCAGAGGTTGTTAGCTGTCGATGCTTCGACGGGCTCAGCACGAACTGGTTTCACAGCCTCCAACTGCGGTTTCAGGTTTATTAATTGATGTTGCGCAGTTATTCGAATTTAGACTGCATTAACATTTTTGTTATTAAAAGTGTCGCTACCGCGACGCTTATTTGAATCGGGTTCTCGCACCCGAAGGCGAGTTACTTTCTTTTGCTTCGCCAAAAGAAAGTAACCAAAGAAAAGGCGACCCGGTTACCGCTTGCTTCCTGCGCTCCTCACTTTTATCGAGGGTCAGCAGAAGGGGCTCCTGCCCCTCTGCCGACGTGCGGCATCCCTGCCGCACCCCTACGGGCTGTTCTCGATAAAAGCTCCGGTGCTCGGCGCGGCAAACGGGAGAAGTACCATCCGTGCGTAACATCAGCCCTGTAGGCCGGAATAAGGCTTTTCGAGCGTCAGCGAGAACAAGCGTTTCCGGCACACCGCCCGGATTCGCCGGAAACGCCACCACGCGCTGCGCCCTTCGTCAAGCTCAGGACAGGCTTGGGTGGTCTTATTCCGGCCTACAACTACTTCCCTTCATTATCTTTATGTCCTTCATGGTAATAAAAACAAGTTATAAACATTGTGCTGCGTCAGCACCCCTTACGACGTTTCCATAACCGCATTCATAGGCTTTGGCGCCGCCTTGAACAGCAGCGCGTACAAAAAAGCCGTCAGCACCAGTCCCAAGGCGCCCGCGATAAAGGGCATTTGCAGGCCTTGGGCGGCGACTAACGAACCTGCGGTATATGAGGCAATCAGCGCGCCCAGGCTTTGAAAAAAATAGATCTTGCTGAAGTCGGCGGCATAAGATGCGGGCGTGCTGACTTCGAATAACAGCAAGTCCAGACGGACGGTGGCCTGGAACAGCGCCCAGCCGAACAGGCATCGGCCCAACAGCACAATCGCCTGCTGCCCGGAGGCTTGCAGCAACAGCCCGAACATGCCCAGTAAAGCCGCCGAAACAATCCCGTGCTTGCTGCTGCGCATGTTTTTATTGATGCACAGCGCCAGCAATGCGATAGCCCCCGGTATGGCGAAAACCAAGCCGGTGACAATCCCGCCGTTCCATGCGGAGACAGCTTCCCAATAGCGCGAGAAGAAAGGCCGTATCAGGTAAACGCTGAAATAGAAGAGCAGCATGACCAAGCCCAGTTTATAAACCAGGCTCCCGGTTAAAACCTCTGCCGCCTGTTCCGCCGTATATTGCGGAGCCTCCGGCGATGCTTCCGCATCGGTTTTATCTTTGCCGAGCAGGAACGCGCACACCAGCATCTGTAAAAAATCGCCTACCGACATCAACAGAAAGATCAGTCGCGGTTCGAACAGATCCAGCGCAAAACCGCCGATGCCCGCGCCGGCTATGGCGCCCAGGTGTACGATGACCGACAGCAGCCCGATCGTGCCGCCGTGCTTGTCTTTGTGTTCAAGGCTCATCACAAAAGGGTAAATCAGCAGATAACTGGCTTTAAACACCATCATCAACAGCGACACGAACCAGAACTCCGGCAGCGAGCCGGATTCATAACACAATATGCTCAATACGCCCGCGGCAAATTGCGTATAAATCAACAGCCTGAGCACCGGCATATGTTTGGCCGCGGCGGCCCATAACGGAAACGCCAGCATGACGACAAAGCAGCTTGCGCTGAGGTACAGGCCGATGTGTTGCGGGGCCGTTATCGAAAAGGCGGCGGCAAAGAATTGCGGATAAAAGGGAATCAGCATCGAGTCGCTGATTACCGAAACCGTGACCATCGCAACGAGAAAAAATTTCAGCTGCGGATTCATACTAAAACCCCGGATGGCTCAACGGCGCTGACTTTTTCTTCCGGCGCCGAGAACCGCTGAAAGGCGATGCTTTGCTCTATCGGGTAATGCTCCTGGCCGGTGACGGCTTTGATAATGCAGGCATTGCGGTAGCAGACCATGCCCAAGTCCGGCGTGACGAAGCCGTGCGTATGCAGTCCCACGTTCTGCACGAATATCTCGTCGCCATTAGGGTCGATGCTGTAGTTCCTGTTGACCGCGAACCGGGCTTGCGGATCCCGCTGAATGCGCGACGCGATGCCGTCGATAAACGCCGGCAACTGGTAACTGTAGCCGGTCGCCAGCACCAGCCCTTCAGTGCGGTGGCTGTAGCCCGTCTCCTGCTCGTCTTGAAAGAATTCCAGCTCAAAACGCCCGTCACCGGCATTGAATTCGGCGGCTTTTAATTCCGAGTTCGTCAACAAATTAACCCGGAAATCATGGCTTAAGCGCTTAACGTACATCAGGTCGTAAATGTCGTTAATCAAGGAGCCGTTAATGCCCTTGTACAGGTTTTTCTGGCCGGCGATTAAACGCTCCCGTTTGTGCGCGGGCAGTTGGTAGAAATAGTCCACATATTCCGGCGAAGTCATTTCCAGCGTCAGCTTGCTGTACTCCAGCGGATAGAATCGGGGCGATCTGGTTATCCAGCTCAGTTCATAGCCGTAACTGTCGATGTCCTGAAGCAGGTCGTAAACAATCTCCGCGGCGCTTTGCCCGCTGCCCAATACCGTAATCGACTTTTTGCGTTGCAGCGTCTTCTTGTGCCGCAAATACTGCGATGAATGCACCGATTTGTCGGCCGTTTCCAGGCAGCACGCGGGCGTGTAGGGCAGGGTTCCGGTGCCCAGCACCAACTTTTTCGCACGGTAAGTTTTGGCTTTCCCGGTTTTCATGCACTGTGACTGGATCACATAACAGCCCAGGCTCTCGTCGTACTCGATTTGCCCGACGTGGGTGTTGAATGCGACATTGTCCAGCTTGCTCGCCGCCCATTGGCAGTATTGGTTGTATTCGCTGCGCATCAGGAAGAAGTTTTCCCTGATGTAAAACGAATAAATCCGGCCTTGCTGCTTGATGTAGTTTAAAAAGCTGAACGGGCTGGTCGGGTCGGCCAAGGTCACCAGGTCGGACAGGAAAGGGGTCTGCAAATGCGCGTCTTGCAGCAAAATGCCCGGGTGCCAGTTAAAGCCCTGGCTTTTGTCCAGAAAAAGGCTGTTCAAGCCTTCTATCGGTTGCATTAGGCAAGCCAAGCTTAAATTAAACGGACCTACGCCGATGCCAATTACATCATAAGTGATCTCACGCATCGCAGGCCTCCTTGATGAATGCCTGGTTGGCGGCCGGGTGGGCCGCTTGGGTTACGGTTTTGTCGGGTGAATTGAAGTAGTTTTGCCCATGATGGGTGATCAGTTTAAGCACGGCCTGCATGTCCTGGATAGTCGTCAACGGGTTCAGTAAAGTGAATTTAAGATATTGTTTGCCATGTACTTTGGTGCTTGCTACGACCGCTTCGCCGGACCTGAACAGGGCTTTGCGGATATAGGCGTTAACGCGGTCGATGTCGTGTTCCGAATGTCGCCGGGACGGGCGGTAACGGAACACCAGCGTGCTCAGCTGCGGCTGGTGGATCACTTCGATGCTTTGTTCCGACAGCAGCAGTAAATAAGTCTGTTTCGCCAAATGGATGTTCCGGTCGAACGCCGCGCCAAGTTGGTCGGCGCCCATCGTTCTGAGGGTCAGCCAGAGTTTCAGCGCGTCAAAGCGCTTGGTGGTCTGGATGCTTTTATTGACCAGATTGGGCGTGCCTTCATTGGCTTGGCTGAGCGGGTTCAGGTATTCGGCATGGTGGGTGACTACGGCTAAATAGTGCTTGTTCCTGACCAGGAACGCGCTGCAACTGACCGGTTGCAAGAAAGATTTGTGATAATCGACGGTGACCGAATCGGCGGACTCGATGCCCGCCAGCAAATGGCGAAACTTGGGCGATACCAGCAAACCGCAACCATAAGCGGCATCGACGTGCATCCATAATTGATGAATGCGGCAGAGTTCGGCGATTTCAGGCAAGGGATCGATGCTGCCGAAATCGGTCGTGCCGGCGGTGGCGACAACCGCCATCGGGATTAAGCCGTCGGCCAGACACTGCTCGATGGCCTGTTCCAGCGCCTGGGCGTCCATTTTGAAATAGCGGTCGCAAGGAACGGAAATCACCGAGTCATAGCCCAAGCCCAGTATCGCCGCCGCTTTTTGCACGCTGAAATGGCTCATCTGCGAGCTGAAAATGCGCAATTTGCGGAAATCTACCGGCAAGCCCTGCGCTTTATTGTTATGTCGCCATTTTTTTGCGCAGAAACTGTCGCGCGCGAGCAGCATCGCCATCAGGTTGGATTGGGTGCCGCCGCTGGTGAAAATGCCGTCCGCCTCCGCGCCCAGGCCGATTCTTTCCGCGGTCCAGTCGATCAGTTTTTGTTCGATCAGCGTACCGCCCGCGCTTTGATCCCAGGTGTCCACCGAGGAATTAATCGAGGTCAACAGCAGTTCGGCCAAAATGGCGGGCACCGCAACCGGGCAGTTCAGATGGGCGACATAGTGAGGATGATGAAAATAAATCGCATGATTGAGATAGAGTTGCTCAATTTCCGCCAAGGCGTCGTTAAGATCGTTGCACGATCGATTTAAATCGATCGAGTGAAATTGGGCCGCAAGCTCGTGCGGCAGGACGCCGCTGAACGGTTTGTCAGCGGCCGACATGCTTTTTTGTATCAGTTCAATGCCTTTTAGCAGGCTTTCTTCGTAGTGATGCAGACTTTTATCGGTGAAGATGAAGTCAGGATTCTGTGAGCTCTCCCTGTTTTTTTCTGCGGGAGTTTTTACTGCTTTCAGTATGAAAGTGTCGCTACTCATGTGCTTCTCCTGGGTCGAGTGAATGTTTGCCGCTACAGCGGTAAAGCGGGCTTTAACGCTGTAGCGGCCTGGATTAAAAACTGTATTTGACGGAACCCGTTACGACGCGTCTCGGTCCGAACGTTGCGAACTCGCCGCCGCTGGTAAAGGCCGTGGCGACGTATTCTTTATCAAGCGCATTTTGCAAATTGATGGAGAACTGAAATTGCTTCCATTTGTAATGCGTCGATGCATCGAACAAGACCACGCTGGGTACTTCGATCGTGTTTTTGGCGGCATAACTGTTGCCGAACGATGTGCCGATATAGCGTGCGCCGCCGCCCACGCCCCAACCTTTGGCGATACCGGCCGGTACGGTGTAATCGGCCCATACAGAAGCCTTGTGCTCGGGGGTGTATTCAAGCGGCTCTCCGATTTCGGCGGTAAAGGAGCTCTTGGTCACTTCCGCATTCAGGTAGGTATAGTTGCCGGTCAGGTTTAAGCCGTTATCCAAACTGGCGACGCCTTCCAGTTCGACGCCGCGGGAATTGGCTTCGCCCCGTTGCACATTCGCATAAGTGATCGGGTCGGGGGTCAGGAAGTCTGTACGCGTAAGGTCGAAATAAGCCAGCGTGACGAAGCTGTTTTGGTTTTTCGGCTGGAATTTGACGCCGAACTCATATTGTTCCCCCGTTTCGGGTTTAAGGGCTTTGCCAGCCGCATCGGTGCCCAGCGCGGGAAGAAAGGATTGCGCATAACTGAAGTACGGGGCCAGGCCGTTGTCGGCCACGTACACCAGGCCGGCGCGGCCGGTCAGTGCATTGTCGTCCTGCGTTGTGCTTAAACCGGTGAGCTTGTTTTTGATCACGCTGTCCGCGCGGTCATAGCGCCCGCCCAATGTCGCTCGCCAGTGCTCGCCGAATTTGATCTGGTCTTGAAGATAAAGCCCGATCTGGTTCTGGGTCGCATCCTCGTTTTTAAAGACCGGAGCGGACGCAACCGCCGAGCCGTAGACCGGATTGAAAATGTCGAGGTTCGGCGCGGCGCCGTAAGTTTGCAGCGAATTGGAGCCGACATGTTGAAAATCGAGGCCCGACAGCAAGGTATGATCCAGTACCGCTGTCGAGAATTTAAACTGGGCCTGGTTGTCGAGGTTGAAGCCGTGGACTTTGCCGAAGCTTTCATACAATGCGCGGCTGATCGTGCGTTGGTCGGCCAGCAATGCGGTCGTATAAATGGAGCGGTCATCGACTTCGTTGTTGTAGTAACGGGTGTTCTGGCGCAACGTCAGCGCATCGTTGACGCGATGCTCCAAGGCGTAACCGACGGCAAACTCTTCCCGGCTGTATTGATCGACATTCGGCTCGCCGGTGAAACGGTTGGTCGGGATTTTGCCGTTGGCATTGGTGCGCAACGTGCCTTCGGCCGGTAAACGTTGCGAGGGTTTGGTGTCATCCTTTTGGTAATGGCTTAAAAAAGTCAGCGTCGTATCGTCGCTGGGCTTCCAGGTCAGCGCCGGAGCGACATAAATACGGTTGTCTTTGATGAAATCGACCTGGGTTTCGCTGTCGCGCACCAAGCCGGTGACGCGATAGGCCAGCGTTTTACGTTCATCAAGCGCGCCGCCGACATCGATTTCGCCTTGGAAGCGGTCGTAAGTTCCCGCTTCAAACTTGATTTCCCGGAACGGGTCGAATGTCGGCCGCTTGGACACGTAGTTAACCAAGCCGCCGGGGCTGGCTTGTCCGTAAAGTACCGACGCGGGTCCGCGCGGCACTTCAACGCGTTCCGCGCCATAAGGTTCCAGGCTGTAACCTACGGCGAAGCCGGGATTGCTGAGTTTGAGGCCGTCGCGGTAAAGCCCGGTTTCCGTCGCATCGAAGCCGCGAATTTTGATGAAGGTGGTGCGCGGTTCAAAACCGAAGGTCTCGCTTTGCACGCCGGGCGTGTAGCGCAAGGCTTCGGCCATAGTGCTGACATTTTGCGCTTCCATTTGATCGCTGGTAATCACCGAGATCGATTGGGGCGTTTCTATCAGCGGAGTGTCGGTTTTGGTGCCGGCCGTCGAGCTGCCGGCTTTGTAATTGTCGGAGGTATTATCGCGCGCCGCTTTAACCTTAACGGCCGGCAGGGTGATTTCTTTTTTTTCGGCAGCCTGCGCTTTGGCTGGGCGCTCGGCGGCCATCGCCATTCCGTTCAGCGCGGCTCCCAGCGGCAATAATGCGGCCAGCCGCCAGCTTGCTTTCTTTAAAGCCGTATTTCTTTTCGACATGCCTTTCCCCTTAATATTTATAGTGGTGGCTGCCTGGCAAGAAAGCTGGGTGGCTGATTTGTGTTATGTAGTAGATTTATCTGGATCGGCGATGAAACCGATGCTTTATATATGTTCCTGGCCGATAGCGTGTGACTCAGGGGCAGGGGTTTTCAGGATGATTTTTAGTGAACGCGGCCTATTGCCGGCTGAGTATTGCGATGCGCCGGCGCCGCATCTTGCATCTGGGCGATCCGCACCTTGGCGTGGTTTAAGACTGAGCTGAGTATGTGCAGCGATTCGCAATTGGTGCGTATCTTAGTTTCGCCCAGATTTATCTCTAGGGTGCCGCAATCGGGACAAAACACCACGCGACAATCGGCGTTACCGGCAAGGCTTACTTTCTTGTGTCGTTTATTTGAATTTATTGAGTTCATTGATTTCACCATCCAAATGTTGGGCAGGATAAAGTCTGCCGAAGCCGCGGTATGCAGCGTTTCTTTGACATTGGCTGGCTACCAACAGCGGAAGTGTTGGTTGATGGCTGGCTGCTTTTTACAAATTATTTGGTCAGGATTAATTTGTCCTGGCGCGTTAAACGTAATCGGTATTCTTCACCGGCGTGCTCGATCACAACTTCGCGGCCCGAGCTAAATAGCTCCGCGCTGTTTAACCTCTGCCGCACCAGCTGTGATCCCGTCACTGCCGGCACTTCCACCTTCCCTGGTGGTCGTAAAACAGGCGTTGTGTCCTGTTTTGTCGACAGCGTTAAGTCTAAAGGTTCTGTAGAGGGGGGAAGTTGTTTGTTCATGGTTGCAAATAATAATGATTATCATTTGTCGAGTCAACATTTGTTGTTCCATTTTGGTAAATTACTTAAAAGTCAGCGCGTAATCACTTAATTGGATAGTGTATGTCCAAGCTGCTATCGATGCCGATTAGGAACGTGCATGAAATAACTTGAGCAAGTTTTATATTTCATTTTTTAACCATGAAGGACATGAAGCGGCATGAAAGGTTTAAGTCTTCATGTCCTTCATGCTCTTCATGGTAATTGCCTAAATTAATTTATGCACGGTCCTTAACGCTGGATAATGTCCAGAAAAGACAGGAAAAAAGAGACTTCGTATGATGTGGTTTGAGTTTAATTGAGGTGGGAGGGTAAGAACCGGAATAAGCATGCGGTACTGGGGCACTTAAGAGCGATTACCTTGTAGTGTTAGCCAGCCTGTCATATAGGCGTCATAATGAGAATGTCTAATATCGAAAGTCAATTGTCCCCTATGAAACCAAACCCGGATCTATAAACCATGACCACCCAACAGACGAAGCTATCCCAAGAAGAAATCAGCAAGATTGACGCCTATTGGCGCGCATGTAACTATCTTGCCGCGGGCATGATTTATCTGCGCGACAATCCGTTGCTGCGCGAACCGCTCAAGCTTGAGCATGTGAAGAGTCGCTTGCTGGGGCATTGGGGATCAAGCCCCGGCCTTTCTTTTACCTATATCCACCTCAACCGGCTGATTAATAAGTACGACCTGAATGCTATTTTTATGGCCGGTCCGGGACACGGCGCGCCGGGCGTGCTCGGTCCGGTTTATCTGGAGGGTGCTTACAGCGAAACCTATCCGAACAAGAGCGAAGACGAACACGGCATGCGCCAATTTTTCAAGGAATTCTCCTTTCCGGGCGGCATCGGCAGCCACTGTACGCCGGAAACGCCGGGCTCCATCCATGAAGGCGGCGAACTCGGCTACAGCGTCTCGCATGCGTTCGGCGCGGCTTACGACAACCCGGATTTGATTGTTGCGGTGGTGGTCGGCGATGGCGAATCCGAAACCGCGCCGCTGGCGACCTCCTGGCATTCCAATAAATTCCTGAACCCGATCCGCGACGGCGCGGTGCTGCCGATCCTGCATCTGAACGGTTACAAGATCAACAACCCCACGATCCTGTCGCGCATCCCGCACGAAGAATTGGAAAACCTGTTCAAGGGCTACGGCTGGACGCCTTATTTCGTCGAGGGCAGCGACCCGGACGCGATGCACCAAGCTATGGCGGCCGCTATGGAGCAGTGCGTGCTGGAAATCCGCCGTATCCAACAGGAAGCGCGCGCTAGCTGCCAGCCGGTCCGCCCGCGCTGGCCGATGATCGTGTTGCGCTCGCCCAAAGGCTGGACCGGGCCGAAAGAAGTCGATGGCAAGAAAGTGGAAGGCTTCTGGCGCGCTCACCAAGTGCCGCTGGGCAACGTGCGCGACACGCCGGAGCATTTCAAACAGCTGGAAGACTGGCTGCGCAGTTACAAGCCGGAACAACTGTTTGACCGGGACGGGCGCTTGCTGCCCGAATTCAAAGCCCTTGCACCCAAGGGCGCTCGGCGCATGAGCGCCAACCCCCACGCCAACGGCGGCCTGCTGCGCAAAGCCCTGCACATGCCGGATTGCCGCGACTATGCCGCCGTCGTGACCAAGCCTGGAACCACCAGCGCCGAAAACACGCGTCCTCTAGGCAAGTTCCTGCGCGACATCATGCGCTTGAATATGAACAATTTCCGCGTGTTCGGCCCCGACGAAAACAGCTCGAACAAGCTGGACGACGTGTACGAGGCCAGTAAGAAAACCTGGCTGGCCGACTATCTGCCGGAAGATGCGGGCGGCGGCGAACTGTCGCCGGACGGTCGGGTCATGGAGATGCTGTCCGAGCATACCTTGGAAGGCTGGCTGGAAGGCTATCTGCTGACCGGCCGCCACGGTTTCTTCTCCACCTACGAAGCCTTCGTGCATGTGATCGATTCGATGTTCAACCAGCATGCCAAATGGCTGGCGATGTCCAAGGAAGTCGCATGGCGCGCGCCGGTGTCATCGCTGAACCTCTTAATCACCTCGACCGTCTGGCGCCAGGATCACAACGGCTTTACCCATCAGGATCCGGGCTTTCTCGACGTGGTGGTCAACAAAAGCCCGGAGGTGACGCGGATCTACCTGCCGCCCGACGTTAACTGTCTGCTGTCGGTTGCCGATCATTGCTTGAAGAGCACCAATTACATCAACGTGATCGTTTGCGACAAGCAAAAGCATCTGCAATTTCTGGACATGGATGCGGCGATCAAGCACTGCACCAAAGGCATCGGCATCTGGGGCTGGGCGAGTAACGATCAAGGCGTCGAACCGGATCTGGTTATCGCGAGCGCGGGCGACATCCCGACCAAGGAAGCGCTGGCCGCAGTGGTGTTGCTGCGCGAGAATTTCCCGGAACTGAAGATTCGCTTCATCAACGTGGTCGATCTTTACAAGCTGACGCCTGAAACAGAGCACCCGCACGGCTTGTCGGACAAGGATTTCGACAGCCTGTTTACGCTGGACAAACCGGTTCTGTTCAACTTCCACGGCTATCCCTGGCTGATCCATCGCCTGGCCTATCGCCGCAACAACCACAAGAACCTGCATGTGCGCGGCTACAAGGAAAAAGGCAGCATCAATACGCCGCTGGAACTCGCAATCCAAAACGAGATCGACCGCTTCAGCCTGGTGATCGATGCGATCAACCGCGTTCCGTCTTTGCGCGTGGCGGGCGCGCATGTCAAAGAAAGCATGCGCGACATGCAGATCGAATGCCGCAACTACGCTTACGAACACGGCACCGATTTGCCCGAGGTTGATAACTGGGTGTGGCCGTATTGAAGCGTTCGGTTCTAACGATCAACAGCGGCTCGTCTTCGATCAAGGCGAGCCTGTTTGCCGCTGACGGGGCGCGGCGCAATTTCCGTTATGAGCATGTGCGTGATCAACGGGAAGCATTCGATCAGTTGCTGCACGATCTGGAAGGCGATATGCCGGAGCGGGTCGGGCATCGTTTTGTCCACGGCGGCGATATTAGCGATTCGGCAAGGCGGGTCGATGCGGCCGAGCGTTGCCGGCTGGAAGAACTGATCCATCTTGCCCCGCTGCATTTGCCGGGCAATTTGCTCGGGCTGGATTTGTGCCTGCAACGTTTCAACGCGCCGCAAGTCGTCTGCTTCGATACGGCTTTTCATGCGACCATGCCCGATTTGGCCAAACGCCTGCCGATTCCGAACGAGCTTGGCTTGCGCCGCTTCGGTTTTCATGGGCTCAATTACGCCTATATCGCCAAAGTTTTGCCCGATATGCTCGGCGATGCGGCTTATAAAAAAGTTGCCGTCGCCCATTTGGGCAGCGGCGCCAGCCTTTGCCTGATGGAAAACCTGAAATCCGTGGACACGACGATGGGTTATACCCCGGCGGGCGGCATTCCGATGGGAACCCGAAGCGGCGACCTCGACCCCGGCGTGATGTTGGAACTGGCGAAACATTACAATCCCGAACAATTGAGCGACATGGTCTTCCACAAGATGGGATTGATGGCTTTGTCGGCGGGCGAAAGCTCGGAAATGAACGAGCTTCTTTCGAGTAACAGTGAAAACGCCCAATTCGCGGTCGATTATTTTTGCCGTCAGGTAAGGGCCGCGATAGGCGGTTTTGCGGCCAAGGCGGGCGGTATTGACGCATTGGTTTTTACCGGCGGCATCGGCGAGCATTCGGCCGAAATCCGAGAAAAAATCTGCGTTCCTTTGAGTTTTCTTGGGTTTGCGTTGGATCAGACAGCCAACCATTTCGGAATGACCGACATCGGTCTTGCCGGTCACAAGCCCGTGTTGATCGTTCCCGCTGATGAGGAAGTGATGATCCGCAATCTTTGCTTAAGTACTTGTCCGTAGATATTTAAACTTCCAGGACGAACTATACAGGCCGGCACAGATACTGCGCGATCAGGCGGAAACGCCTCGCGCTGCTTTAAGTTAAGCATAATGGCCCGCTCCTACGCACTTAACTTAGGATCGTGCATGAAATAACTTGAGCAAATCTTATTTTTAAACCATGAAGCGCATGAAGGACATGAAGGATTTAAGTCTTCATGTCCTTCATGGTGATTGCTTAAATTAATTTATACATGTTCCTTAATGGCTGTGACGTAGCGCGTGGAATTTACTTGAATTCTGGCGCGTTGATACCGATAGGCGGGAGGAGTTCATCCCATTGGCCGTATCTTTCGTTATGATGAATCGATGTTTTAAATGCTGTCAGCGGTGTACCCTAGGGAAGCGCTGAACAAATTGATTTCGCTCATGGTTCGACAAGCTCACCATGAACGAAATCAGAAACTTACCGTTCATCCTGAGCTAGTCGAAGGATTAAATCAGCACTTCTCTAGGCATTTGTGAACTTTATGTTATAAGGGCAAAAGTCCTGCTGACTCCATATATGATTGATTACCGGAGATAATGGTTAATGTTTTACTGGATATACGATATTCCGAATGGGCTTCTGGCCGGGTTGATGTGCTTTGTCTGCCTGAGCTATACCTGGATTGGCCTGCTGACGTTAAGGCCGTGGATACGGAAATGGCTTGGGTCTGAACAGGGGGGAGAAAACGAGTTTGTCAGCTATTTTCTTTCGGCTTACGGCGTTTTCTACGGTTTGATGCTCGGCTTGATCGCCGTCGCTACTTACCAGAACTTCAGTGATGTAGACAGTAAAGTAGCAAGAGAGGTGACAAGTATTGCCGCGTTATACCGGGATGTTTCCAGCTATCCTGAACCGGTTCGGAGCAGCTACCAAAACCATCTACGCGGATATGTCCATTATGTGATCGATGAGGCTTGGCCTGCCCAGCAGCGCGGGATAGTTCCGATGGGCGGCTCGATGCGCGTTACGAACTTTCAGAAAGATTTGTTCGCTTTCGAGCCAAAGACCAAGGGTGAAGAGATTCTGCATGCAGAAGCGCTGCGGCAATTCAACGTTTTCATCGAGGCTCGGGTGGCGGGAAAGCAAAGCGTGGGGGCCTCATTGCCTGAGGAACTCTGGTATGTGGTGGTGATCGGGGCGGCGTTGAACCTGGCCCTGATCTGGATGTTCTCTATTGATAGGGTCTCGATTCATCTGGCTTTGTCCGGTATTCTTTCGCTGTTTGTCGGCTTGATGCTGTTTTTTATCGCTGCGATGGATAATCCTTTTCGAGGAACCTTGAGTATTACGCCTGAAGCCTTTCAGATGTTACTGGATAGTACGATGAACTCAAGATAAGTTAAAAAACGCGAGGCTCCCAAGCTTCAGTGTTTGTGATAATGTTGTAAAAACCTCCTCGTTCCCGCGCGCTGCGTCACTGCCATTAAGTGAAGTGTTGTATGACCGGTCATGCCCGCGATTTCTACAGTCGCTGCCCAAATGTCGCGGGCGCGGCCCGCTCCTACGATGTCATTGTGCTTTATGAACGGGAGCCAACCCGCGTCGCCCGGTGGCTGTTAGGCTAAGCCGGATTTTCCAATTTATGCGTTACAGCCGGTTGCGGTGTTAATTTCCAAATATCGCGGTTGTATTCGCCGATCGTCCTGTCGGTAGAAAACTTGCCGCTGTTCGCGCAATTTAAAATGCTCATTTTGATCCAGTGATCTTTGTCCCGATAGGCGTCTTCAACCCGTTTTTGGGTATCGACGTAGCTTCTAAAATCGGCAATCGTCATCCAGGGATCGTGAGGACTTTTTATCGAGTTGATCAGGTCGTCGAAGATGCCCGGCTCGAACTGGTTGAAATAGCCGGATTCCAGTAGATGCATGACTTGCTGCAAATCTTCGTCCTGGTCGATCATGTCGAGCGGGTCGTAGTGGGCTCGCCTTGCTTCAATTTGCTCTTCGGTCAAGCCGAACAAAAAGAAGTTTTCATCGCCTACTTCTTCGCGGATTTCAATGTTTGCGCCGTCCAGTGTGCCGATGGTGAGCGCGCCGTTCATCATCAGTTTCATATTGCCTGTGCCTGAAGCTTCCTTGCCGGCGGTGGATATTTGTTCGGATAAATCGGCGCCGGGACAGATCTTTTCCATCGCCGAAACGCGGTAATCCGGTAAAAACAGCAAGGTCAGTTTGTCGCCTATATCAGGGTCGGAATTAATGACTTGGGCGACATTGTTGATCAGTTTGATGGTTTTTTTCGCCATGCGGTAACCGGGAGCCGCTTTGCCGCCGATTAATACGCATCTTGGCACCCGGTCGGCGTCGCCTTTTTTTATGCAGTTATAAAGATGGATGACATGCAATACGTTGAGCAGCTGACGCTTGTATTCATGAATGCGTTTAACCTGCACATCGAATAAGGCATCGACATTCAAATGCAGTTCCGCGCCGTGTTTGGTTTTTTTATAGTCAATCAAACGTTGTTTTCCCGCCTGCTTGATCGCGTGCCAGCGCTGACGGAATTTGGCGTCGTCGGCGTAGGGTTCCAGTTTTTTCAGTTGCGATAAATCGGTGACCCATTTGTCGCCTATGGTTTCCGTTATCAGGCTTGCCAACTCGGGATTGCAGGCCGCTAACCAGCGCCGCGGCGTCACGCCGTTAGTTTTATTGTTGAATTTATGCGGCCATAAGGCGTAAAAATCCCTGAACAAGTCCTGCGTCAGTAACTTGGAATGCAGCTGGGCAACCCCGTTCACGGAAAAACTGCCGACTATCGCAAGATGGGCCATTCTTACCTGTTGCCGGTCGCCTTCCTCGATGATCGACATCCGGCTTAATCGATCGGTATCCGCGGGCCAGTGCATCGAAACTTCAGCCAGAAAACGGGCGTTGATTTCAAAAATAATCTCCATCAGCCTCGGCAGCAACCGCTGCATCAGGCTAACCGGCCATTTTTCCAGCGCTTCGGGCAGCAAGGTGTGGTTGGTATAGGCCATGGTGTTTTTGGTGATTGTCCAGGCTTGATCCCAGGTCAATCCGTGCATGTCCATCAGCAGGCGCATCAGTTCGGCAATTGCAATGCTCGGGTGGGTGTCGTTTAACTGGAAGCAGCTTTTTTCGGCAAAATGCTCGAAATTATCGCCGTGCAGGCTTGTCCAGTGGGCGATGACATCCTGCAAGCTGGCGGAAGCCAGAAAATATTGCTGCCGTAATCTCAGTTCCTTGCCGTTTTCGTTGGCATCGTTGGGGTACAGCACCATCGTGATATTTTCGGCCGTGATTTTTGCCGCGACGGCTTCCGCATAACCGCCTGCATTGAATTCATCCAGGTTGAATTCCTCGGTAGCTATCGCCTTCCACAGCCGCAGTGAGTTAACGGTTCCATTCTGATAGCCGGGTATCGGCGTATCGAAAGGCACGGCCAATACATTACTGGTCGCCATCCAGCAATGCCGTTGTTTGCCGTTCTCGTCGGTCTGGACTTCGGTATGGCCGCCGAATTTAATGCAATGTGAATATTCCAGGCGCTCGATTTCCCAGACGTTACCGTGGCGCAACCAATGATCGGGTTTTTCGACCTGTTCGCCGTTGATAATAGTTTGGGTAAACATGCCGTATTCGTAACGCAAGCCGTAACCGATCACCGGCAGCTGCAAGGTGGCGCAGCTGTCTATGAAGCAGGCGGCGAGACGGCCCAGGCCGCCATTGCCGAGCCCTGCATCCTGTTCGCTGCCGATCAGTTCTTCCACGGCAATGCCGAGATCGTACATGGCCTGGGTTACGGTATCGGTTACGCCCAGATTTAGCATGGCGTTGCTCAAAGTCCGGCCCATCAGAAATTCCATCGACAGGTAATAACCCCGTCTACAGTCATTGCTTTTATAGGTTTGATGCGTGGTTTTCCAGCGCTCCATCAGGCGGTCGCGAATCGCCAGCGATAAGGCTTCGCCGGCATAATAAGGGGAGCGGCAGTTTTCGTCCCGGCCCAGCAGGTGGACATAGTATTCCTTGAAGTCATCAATAAAATCGTTTTTTTCCCGGCCCTGCGCGGGAAGCTTGGTGATTGACGGCTTGGGGTTGCTGATTACAAATTTGTTGGTGGGCATTATTTAATCCTGAAAGCTATGTCGGTCGGGTTAATCAGTTTTTCAAATTCATCTAGCGGTATCGGTTTGCCGAACAGGTAGCCTTGATAGGCCGAGCACCCCAGTTGTTTTAGACAGGCAAATTGCGGTTCGGTTTCCACGCCGCCGGCAATCACGTCGATCTCCAGTTTGTTGGTCATGGCGATGACCGTTTTTACGATCAGTGCGTCGCCAGTGTCGATGGCGATGTCGCGCATCAGGAACGGGTCGATCTTTAACTGGTCGATGGGTAGCTTCTTCAGCTGACTCAATGAGGAATAACCGGTACCGAAGTTATCCATTGAAAAGCGGACGCCGAGCTGTTTCAGCGCCTTCATTTTTTTGATGGTGTTGGAGAGGTCATGGAGCATCAGGCTTTCGGTCAGTTCCAATTTAAGCCGTTTCGCATTGACGCCGGTCTCTTCCAGCATCCGGCGCAATTGTTCGGCGAAACCGGGGCTGTTGAATTGACCGGGGCTGATGTTGACGGCGAGCTGCAATTTCTTTTTTAGCGGGTCGGCCTGCCATAATCTAAGTTGTTCGCAGACGGTTTTCAGCACCCATGCCCCGATCGGCAGGATCAAGTCTGTTTGTTCCGCTATCGGGATGAATTGATCCGCAGTAAGCACTCCGTATTGTGGATGTTCCCAACGCAGCAGGGCTTCCGCTCCGATCATTTTGCAATTGCCGTCTACCTGAATTTGGTAATAAAGCTGGAATTGGCGCTTTTCCAACGCAAGGCCCAACTCCGATTTCAACGTGCGGTGGTCATGTTCATGGTCGGCATGTATTTCCGGGTGCGCAAAAGCCGAAGTTATATCCGTTTTGCTATACCAGTCAATGTCGTGCAGTTTGAAAAGGCTTTTAGTCAGTCGATTGGTGACCAATTTGCGTCCGTCCCTGTCTTTGAGCAGAACGGCATCGGGAATCGCATCGATCAGGCGGGTAAGTTGAGAACTGAAAATATGCAGTTTGCTTTCGTTCTTGTGCAGTTTTTGCAGGGCGTTGCTTTGCTTTTTGATCAACGCAAATTGGTCTTGCCGGGTGTTAGGCAGTTTTTTTTTCAGTTTTTTAGGCATAAATTTTCCACGGAGAATAGGGTGGTCATCGGTTATTTGAATGTCATAAAACGTATTCATTGCAGACCTTGCCTTATGGATTGAGTGCAGCCGAAGCTTGTCATGAGTTTATCGAATGGGGATCACCACGAACGGCTTAACTTAATGACGTTGGAGCAGGGCGCGGTAACCGGAATGTTGTCATTATTAAAACTCCTCCCAATCGCCATTGGCGAGGGCCAGCAGTTGCGGCTTCATATTGGCTGCCGCGACCTTTTCCAGACTATGGAGAGCATTGCCGCCGGTTCTTACGCTATCCCAAACAACACGTTCCTTGTGTTCCCGATGGCGGTGTTGGTGCGCCGGCAGTGCTACAGCGGCATCTTCAACGACAGGAAACGTGTCCGGGCTGGCCAGTCTTTCATCTACGTTAAAGCCGCTTACGGTGACGGCCAGGTTTTGCGCTTGTTCTTCCAATGATTCCGTAGCGGCGGCTGCTTGTTCTACCAGGGCGGCATTTTGTTGAGTTACATTATCCATTTGGAGGATGGCTAGATTGACCTGTTCGATACCGGCGCTTTGCTCGACGGAGGCGGCGGTTATTTCGGCCATCATGCCGGAGACGCTACGGATGGAGCTGACGATTTCTTTCATGGTCAGCCCCGCTTGGGCGGCCAGTTTACTGCCCACATCGATTTTTTCCACGGAGTCTTCAATCAGGCTTTTGATTTGTTCCGCGGATGCGGCGGCGCGTTGCGCAAGGTGGCGCACTTCGCTGGCTACGACGGCAAAGCCGTGTCCGTGGATGCCGGCATGGGCGGCTTGAACGGCGGCGTTGAAGGCGAGAATATTGGTCTGGAAGGCGATGTCGTCGATCACGGAAATAATCTGCTCGATCTTTTGCGAAGATTCTTTTATTTCATTCATGGTGGAGACAACCTGGCCAACCGCCACACCGCCTTGGTCGGCTATTTCTGCTGCGCCCGTGGCAAGCCGGTTGGTCTGTTTGGCGCTCTCGGTATTATGCTGCACGCTGGATGTGAGTTCTTGCATGCTTGCGGCTGTTTGTTCCAGACGGGTGGCTTGCTCTTCGGTACGGTGCGCCAGGTCATTGTTACCCGAAGCAATTTCCTGTACGCCGGTGTTGATGCAGCCGGTGGCCTCCTTGATCAGATGGATGATATTTTTAAGTTTTTCCACCGTGGTATTGGAATTGTCCTTCAGTTGTCCGAACGTGCCGTGGTAGTCATGAGTGATGGTTTGAGTCAGGTCGCCGCGGGACAGCGCTTCGAGCACGCGCACGGTTTCATTGATGCCTGTTTCGGTGGTATACAGGAGCTGGTTGAGGGCTTCGCCCAATTCGCGCAAGAAGCCTTCCTTGCCGCGTAAGTCGAAACGATGGGTAAAGTCGCCCAGAGTAGCGGCAGCGACAATGGTTGATACCTCTTTTTCGACGGCGATTTCGGCGGTGCGGTCCTGCCATTCGGCTACCGAACCCAGACGCTGCCCCTGTTTATTGATGACTGGGCTGGCTGCCACTACCATCGAACGGCCGCCCAGTTCCATAGTGGTTGTGTAGGTGCCGGTTAATGCGCCGAGTAATTGCGCTTGGTGCGCAGGTTTTTTATGAAAACTGTCAATCTTGCTGCCGACCAGTTTGCCGGCTGAAAAACCCGGAAAATCATTGCGGATACCTTGCTCGGCCTTGCTGAGCATATCGCTTACCGATGGGTTCGCATAAATAATTTTACCGTCGTTGTCGGCGATCATGACGCCGGTGCTGACGTTATCCAACGCAATCTTGATGCGCAGGTTTTCATCGGCGACGCGCTGGCTTTCGGCGACGTCAAAACCCAGTTTGGTTTGCATCGCTTTGAGGGCTTCCATGACTTTGCCGATTTCATTCCGGCGTTCTATGTCTATGACATTGTTGTAATTGCCCTGTGCAATTTGGCCGAAGTGGGCGATGGAGGCCTCAAGCGGATGTATGATCACGCGGACCAGAACCAAACCGAGCCACAGCACCAACGCAATGCCTGCCGCGATCAGGCCGATGGAAAAAGTGCGGAAGGTTTCATGGCGGGACTGGGCGGCCCCGAACTCCTGTCCGGCTATATCGAGCTGCATTTGCATCAGTTGCCGGATACTTTCTTCGACCGGTAAATAAAGGTCGTTGATCCTGTCTATGTCGGTCTGCGCCAGGCGGTTGCCCCGCAATGCCGCAACCGCCGGTTTTAACCCATCCGCCACGAACTGTTTTCTGTATTCGGCAAATTGGTCGGCCAGTATTTTTTCTTCAGCGGTTAATCGGGTGGACATATAGCCGGCCCAAAGCCGGGTGATTTTGTCGATGTTTTGCTCCACGTCCTCGGTGTTTTGTTGGATCGCCTCAGGTGTCGGGTTATTGAAGCTTGCGGCAATAGCCAGCCGATTAGTCAGCAACAAATTTTGAATCGAGGAAATTTGGCTGATGGGCAGGGTGCGGTCCTCGTACACAGTACGCAGGCCTTCTTTGGCCTTGCTCATGCCGAGTAATCCTATACCGCCGATAACCAGCAGCAAGACAGACAGCAGGCCGACAATAGCGATCAGACGGGCCTTGATGGTCAAATCGCTGAATTCTAGTTGCTTTAAAATAGAGGGTCTTACGACCTTGCCGTCCTGGATTTTCAAGTTGCGGGCCTTGCCTTCGCGAAATAACCGGTAAGCCGCGTCCGCGGTCTTGATGTGTTCATGCGCGGGTTTGCTGCGGACCGACATGTAGCCGACCAGTTGATCGCCCTCATAAAGCGGTGTGACATTAGCCAGCACCCAATAGTAATCGCCGTTTTTGCAGCGGTTTTTGACGATGCCGGTCCACGGGCGGCCTGCTTTCATCGAACGCCACAAATCGGCAAAGGCTTCGGGCGGCATGTCGGGATGACGCACGATGTTGTGCGATGCGCCGATCAGTTCTTCTCTGGAATAGCCGCTGATACGGATAAAAGCATCGTTAACATAAGTGATAACGCCTTTTAAATTGGTATTGGAAACAATAGAATCAGCATCGGTAAGAATATGTTCCACATCGGTTACGTGCTTATTAATTTTCATGAGCTGTTCCCCGGTCAGTTTGTTATTAAAAGAGACGCTTTAGGCTTAATTAACTATGTGCAGTTTGGTTGCTGAGTGTGTAAAGGATTGAAAATTGCCGGAATTTTTTGCGGCCATTCGTTGGTTAATAAAGAGACTGTTGCCGGGTATTTTTTTTGCCATTTTTTTGGCTTCGGATGCCAAGTCGGCTATATCGACATGGGATTGGCACTGGCTCGTTGATACCGGATCCACCAGGCCGACGGACAGGCTGATCAACGGGAAAAAACATTTCTCTCCGGCCCTGTTTTCAGTATGAATGCCCCCGGCATTTATATCCTTGTCGCTGTAATGGGACGGGACGGTGCTTTCAAAGGCTTTCAGTATGTTTTTACAGCGTGTTAACCAGTCATCGCAGGTAAAAATTACAATAAAATCATCGCCGCCTATATGACCGACCCGGCCGCTCTCTGCCGGGATGTATTGAATCAGCGTATTGGCGACGGCTTTGATGATCGCGTCGCCGGCATCGTAGCTGTAGACATCGTTAAAAGGTTTGAAGTTATCAAGATCAAAATAGCCGAAACCGAACGGGATTTTGTTAGCCAGCAATTGATTGATCTGGTTATTGATCGGAACGCTGCCCGGCAACAGTGTCAGGGGATTGGCGTGTTTGGCGTTATCGATTTGCTGGCGGGTGAATTCGGCGAGTAAGTCCAGCAGAGTGCCTACGCCCATATATTCCCCGTTATGGGTAATGATAAAAGCCGGGTCATTGGTCATTAATGAGGTCAGCTGCTTACTGACTAAATCGATCGGCATGTTTTTATCGATACACAACGGCGTATTTTCGATAAACATTTTGATCGGGTTTTTGCCGTGTAAGTCGATGCCGTATCGGCTGGAGAACAGTTTGGTAAGAAATTTGTCACGAAAAATAATGCCGGACGCTATGTTGTCGTCAACCAGAGGCAATATGGTCAGTTCGCTGTTGTGATGAAACAGGTTCATGACGTCGCTGATGGTGGTTTTGGCTGAAATAGGCGTGATGTCCCTGATGATCTGGACCGCTGTTGTGGCGTTATTGAATGGAGCGCTTTTGCAATCCGTATCCTGTTCGATAGCAAACAGCGCTTTGTCGATTTCCTTTACGGGAACAGCCGTTGGCCGGGCAAAATAATAGCCTTGGGCATTAGTAATGCCGATTTTTTCTATGGCTTTGAATTCTTCTTGTGTTTCGATGCCTTCGGCAATGACGCTGCAATTGAGGGAGACCGCCATGCTTTGAATCGAGCGGACAAAATTAAGTTTGATCGGGTCGTTATGGAGGCTGTGGACGAAGTGTTTGTCTATTTTTACATATTCGGGCAGTAATTCCGCCCAGAGCCTTAATCCCGAATAACCGGCGCCCAAGTCGTCAAGAGCAATCTCAAAGCCCATGCCTCGATAGTGTTTGGCCGAGGCGCGCATGATTTCGTAGTTATCGGCTGGTTTGTGCTCGGTTAATTCAATGACTACCGAGCGCGGATTGACGCCGTACTGATCTAGCAACCTGAGTGTTTCGCCCTTTTTAAATTCCGGTTGCAGCAGCACCAACGGGCTGGCGTTGATAAACAGCTTTTCTTTAATGTCCAGGTCGGCGTAGCGTTGTATGGTTATTTCCCGGCATAGGAACTCGAGTTTTGTGCTTAAATTGAACCGTTCGGCCGTCGTAAATAAGTTAAACGGACTATGCAGAGGGCTATTGGATGGACCCCGGATTAGCGCCTCGTAACCCAGAATTTTCTTATGGGTCAGGGAAACAATAGGCTGGAAATGCGGCGTTAGGAGCTTGCCATCAAGGATGTTGATTATTTCTTTGCGCAGATCCGGCATTTGATAGATCCCCTAAACATGTTGAGGTTTAGGGTAGGATAGGCGGCTTTTATTACGTGAATATTTCTTTGTGATGACACGAATGTTTCCGCATTTGACAAGAAAGAGTAGTATTCTATATAACTTGCTGAAAACATAGATCTTTTATGGTTAGTATTGTGAGCGGTTAACGCTATTTGTTGCAGAAAAACGCCGCTAGCGCGGCGGCGATGTCAGCAGTCGTATTTCATCCCGACGCTTACAAAGGCGAGTCAGGTTGGCTGGTAGACAGTTTCGGTAACGGCGGCGCTATTTTGCGCATGCAGCGCTGGTCAAGAGAATAACCCGGTCTTGCCGTATCGGGCTGCAAAACTGTAATCAGCAATTTTGCACAGTCATCCGCGTTCGGTTGTATTTGGCTGCAACTCGCCGTTACAACCCGGTACCTTGTTAACTCTCCGCCGTAGTTCTTTGCCCGGTTTGAAATGGGTCGAATACCTGGCCGGCAAGCTTAATTCAGCGCCGGTTCTGGGGTTTCTGCCGGTAACGGGTGGGTGATAATGCAGGGAAAAACTGCCAAATCCCCGGATTTCTATTCTATCGTTAGACATCAGCGCTGCACTCATATGCTCGATCATGCAATCAACCGCCGATTCCACTTGTTTTCGTTCCAAATGAGGCCGCTTCTTAGTCAATATATCAATGAGTTTCGATTTAGTCATACCAGTTTCTGTGTTGTTTAAGGTCTGCTCAGGTTTGTGTGGCATATGCCCTGTTTTTCTGCGTGAAATGCCCTGAAGACTGCCGATAATGATTTGTTTAAGCCCAGTATTCATGCGGCTTTAGGGCGTTTTTACAACGCAAGAACAAACAATAAGCATATATCGCGCCATTTTCCGCGTCTTATTGTCGCGCGACAATAAGTCACATTTCCAAGGCCGGTTTCATTCATTAGACTGTGTGCAACTCTTGTGTGTCACTCCCTTGCTTAAGGGGATTAGAGTTAACTGTCCTTCCTCTATGTGCGGTCAGCAGCGCTGGCCGCATCTTTTTAGCCTACGGGTGGAGCAATGAAACGGAATTACCAGGCTGATGCATTCTGCTTTGTTAATGATCAAGAGTTGATCAGACAAACCGCTTTCCATGAGGCCGGTCACGCGACGGCCATTTATCTTTACAATAAACAAAAACAACTGCCCCCGGTGCATTTTCAAATCACCATTAAGCCGCTGGATCGCCTAAAATCCGGTCTTCCGAACAACCTCGCCTATGATCGCTTTGCCGCAGTCGTAGAAGGAGGGCGCCTGATTCACAGCCTGCCGGTTGCGTTGCTTGAAAGTACGCGCTATTTCTCATCTGCCGAGCAGGACGTATATCAGACGGCTTTTGAGGCGGACATGATCAATTTGCTGATCGGGCCGCTGGCGGAAGCAAGGCATGTCGCCCTGCGCGATGACGAGCAGTTTAATGCCCGCTTGGTTAACATCGATGCCCTGCATTATTACGGCGGGACATCCGATCTTGAGAAGGTTTATGAATACCTGGACATCTTTATCGCGGACAGGCGCCGGCACGAAGAAAAGCTGGCCGAGTTGTTCGGGCAAGCTTTTCAGTTCATAAATTCACCTGTTTATTGGCAGGCTATTGAGCGATTGGCTGACTATATTCTCAGCAACAAGGAAAATATAATCAGCTGCGAGGAAGTGATTGCGGTGCTGGATAAAAGCAGTCCGCCACGTAGTGTTTAGCCGGGGACATCATCGGATCATTTACGATCATGACAGACGGTACACGGCCTGCTATTGCTTGATTTGCAAAACTTCCACCGAATCCCATACGTCTTCAATAAAATCCGCATCCATTTTGGGCATGCCGTCCTGTATCCATTGCACCAGCGTTTTTGCGATATTGGGATAAGTAATATGAACGGCGTGATTGTCGTGCAGCCAATGTTCAATAACCGCTGCATCCAGATCGTTCATGACATGTCCATAGCCGAGCTGCTGTAAGGCCGCGGCATTGGAGATTTGTTCCATTTGCGCGTGTAGAGGCTTAGCCAGGATTTTTTTGCCCATCTGTAACGACTCGCTGGCCAGTTCAAATCCGGCATTGTTGATAATGCCCGCGCAATCATATAAATCTTTCTGGAAACCGTCGCGCGACAGAGGATTACAGGTGATATGATCGAATTGGGACGGAACCACTTCCGGCGAATAAACGTGAAACTGAAAGTTCTTAAAGGGCGACAAAAGCCGGACGACTTCATTCGGGTCTTCGAACGGAAGGTACACGATGATCTTGTTTTTGATAATGCTTTTCGGTGTTTCGGGCGTATCGATAATCGGCGGCAAAATGGGCTGGCCGAAATGATGCCAGTGCAAACCGATCCCCACATCCGCGGGGGCAAAATACTTTATGACTTGGTCGGCGATAGGGTCCGATCCCTTTCTGGGGATGTTATGGTTAAACGCATATTGATGGCCGATGCCTAAAACCGGTATTTTCCGGTTTTTTGCGGCCCAGGCGGTGACCGGTTCAAAATCGCTGATCACCAGATCATAGCCGCTCAAATCGAGCGACTTTACATCTTTTATGAAAGTAATGGGGTTTGCGTCACGCGCTGTTTTTAGATAATTGACTTGCCCTTTTTCCGTATTAAAGGTCATGCCGGTACGCAACTGGTAGCCGTTAAATATTTCCATATCGAAATACTTATCCGCAGGGCGTCCGCTAAATTGAAAGGTAACGTCGATGCCTGCGGCATGGAGTTCTTTCGCCATAACCCGTGCGCGAGTAATGTGGCCGTTTCCGGTGCCTTGTACGCCATAAAAAATTTTCATATTACGATTTGTCCCAAGCTGAAAAGTGCGGTGCTGATGCCCAAAATAGCGCCTACCAACGTGTCGGTCGGAAAATGCACGCCCAGAACCACACGGGAGAATGCAACCAATGTCGCCCAACAATAAAGCAGGATCATTAAGGGAGGTAAATAATAGCCAAGCAGCGTCGCCATCATGAACGCGGCGGACGTATGGCCGGATGGAAAACTGAACTTATCCGAGGGGGTAATGATGCTGCGGAAATTTTGTAAGGCCGCTTGCGGCCGGTTGCGCTTCAGGCCGTTTTTGAGCACGAAATAAATCGGTCTCTCGATTGAAAAACCCAGTAGAACGGCTTGCAGAAATGGGCTTTCCCAGCCCTCAGACCAATACAACAAGCCTGTGATGACCAGGTAAAGCTGGCCGTCGCCGGTTTTTGACAGATAACGGCCGGCCTTGGTCAAGTGGACGTGCATTCTGGCGTTGATCAGCCAGGTGAACATGAAAACGTCGTATTTATGGATGGAATAGAGCAGTTTCATATCTTTATCCTCCTGAGGGAAGTTCTGCAAAGCATTAACCTTCTGGGCAAAGAGTAAAACTCTTCTGTGACAAAGAAATGAACGTTTGTTGACGGTTTTGTGACAGCGGGGAGATTCAAGCAGGGCGTGCAAATAAGACTGCACATAACAAGCCTGGTAGGGCGGCAGGTTCAAGTAAGGCGGAATATAAATGTTAGGACAAAACCCAGCGTTGAAAGTATCATATCCGTCACAACGTCAGTGGGGTATTGTCAATAAAGCCGCATGTCCGCCGGACAGGATGCACATGAGGGCAGCGTCTTCTTTTACATAACAAGAATATTTATTTGCCTTTTTTAGGTTTGATTGCCTACATCTATTTCGTGAATACAGATGTTATGGGTAAATTTAAACTACGGACTGACCATTACCTTTATAAATAAGTTTTAAAAAGTGGAGACCAGAACCCACTTAAATAAACGGGGCGTAAACCGAAAAGCCTATGAGTAAGTA
This sequence comes from Methylobacter sp. Wu8, assembly GCF_036440755.1. Lineage (NCBI taxonomy): Bacteria > Pseudomonadati > Pseudomonadota > Gammaproteobacteria > Methylococcales > Methylococcaceae > Methylobacter > Methylobacter sp. Wu8. The sequence continues at coordinate 120,305 of NZ_JAZGVT010000073.1, forward strand.
AGGAAATAATAATCATGAACAATTCATATCTTAAAACAATAAGAAAATATTACCCTAACGCAATTTATTCTGAAATATTTGGAAAATTAGTTATTGAATATCTAAAGCAGATAGGTTTCAATCCAGATGAAGTAATGACTGCCAACAGTATTTGCAGCGATGATATAAACGCCATGCAGTTTTCAATATCAGATAGTGGTTTACTAGGCCCTTTTTATCTGGGAGGATTAGATGGATTTCCATTTACCGGACTAACGGGTATACAAGCATTCGCACATCACATGCCGGAGGATGGAGCATTGCTCATTTTTTACGGACCGCATATTGGCATAACTAAAGAGGGGAAAATCGGGAAAGTGGTCCGCAGAGGTCAAGATCATGAATCAAACTGTTGTGGAGCTGCACAAGCGGCACTAGATAAAATAAATGACAAACCGCAAGAACCCAGTTTACTCGATTACCAAGAAGATACTATTGTGCAATTGTTTCAACAAAACAAAGTACGAATCGAAGATGAACCCTATCCGATACAAGAAGCAACGGAAGTCATGTATGAAGCTGTACAAGAAAGAATTCATCTTTTGATTACGAAATCAAAAGATGAATTCGTAGGGAAATACCTGATTTTAATAGGATCCATTTTTATAAACGTAGACGAAGGGGCTGATTCCTGTATTACTTATAAAGAATTCCGAACGATAAACTTAGATACCAATGAAGAAAAAGACCATTTAAAAGGCTTTGTTACTTATTTGGCTAAAAATAAGTTAGATTAAAAATACCCGTATGACGTTATTAAATCAAAATCAATGGTGAGCTATAGTACTCCCCATTGTCCAGACCAAATAATCATGGAATTGAGATAGAGCCGGGCGTCTGGCACGGGCGCTGTTAATAGGTTATTCTGGCAAGTTGGAGATAGGGTGATTCGTGGGGATACCTCAGAGTCTGCCCCCCCCATTAAAATTGACGGTATCGTCCTGCCAATGCCTTTAAGTTAAGCACCGAAGGAGGAGTGGGCAATGCCCGCTGCGGTGGAATTACTAAAATCCTGCAATAATTGCCGCCCAAATATCGCGGCGCTGCCCGCTCCTTGTTTATGATGTATTGTTTGATATTAAGTTAACAATGCAAAATACTTTCTTTTATAAAATATCTGAAGCGTAATCGGCCAAGCGTGAACGCTCACCGCGGCGCAAGGTGATATGGGCTCCATGCGGCCAGGTTTTAAAACGGTCTACAACATAGGTTAAGCCTGAGGTCGTCGCCGTTAAATAAGGCGTGTCGATTTGCGACAGGTTGCCGATACAGATGATTTTGGTTCCGGGGCCTGCGCGGGTGATCAGGGTTTTCATTTGTTTTGAGGTCAGGTTTTGCGCTTCGTCGATGATCAAGAAACGATTCAGGAAGGTGCGTCCGCGCATAAAGTTAAGCGACCTGATTTTGACCCGGTTCATGATGATGTTGCTGGCCGCGCCTTGTTCCCATTCGGTCTGTTCAGCATTGTGGCTTAGCAGTTCAAGGTTATCGATTAATGCGCCCATCCACGGCGCCATTTTTTCTTCTTCGGTGCCGGGCAGAAAGCCTATATCTTCACCGACCGGCACGGTTTCTCGGGTCATGATGATTTCCTGGTAGGTTTTCTTTTCCATGACTTGGTTAAGGCCTGCGGCCAGAGCCAGCAGGGTTTTGCCCGTACCCGCCGTACCCAGTAAGGTGACAAAGTCAATGTTGGGGTCCAGCAGGACATTGAGGGCGAAGTTCTGCTCCCGGTTTCTTGCCGTTATGCCCCAGATATTGTTGCGTCTTGCCCGATAATCCTTGGCCAGTTCCAATACCGCAACCTGTCCTTCGCAAGATCTGACGATGGCTTCAAAGTTGGTCTCGTCTTCTATGTACAAATACTGGTTCGGGTACCATTCGGCGACCAGCGGATCGTCCAGTTTGTAAAACGTGCGGTCTTTTTCCTGCCAGGATTCCATTTTGGTGCCGTGAACGGCCCAGAAATCGGATTCCAGCGCCATTGAGCCGCTGTATAGCAGGTCAATGTCATCCAGAGTCTGGTCGTTATGGTAGTCCTCGGCCAGCAACTCCAGGGTCGCCGCCTTGATGCGCATGTTGATGTCTTTTGAGACCAGGATAACGGTGGTGCCCGGCAGTTCCTTAGTGAGCGCCAGGACGATGCGGAGTATCGAGTTGTCGGCCAGATTGCCGGGCATGCTTTCCGGCAGCAATGCGGTCATCGCGCTGGTTTGGAAATACAGGCGTCCGCTTTCGGCTGTGTCGGTGTTCGGCCCGTGTTTTATACTTGATAGCGGCAAGCCGTCGTTGATGGTTTGCTGGTTGGCGTCGCGGATTAATTCGTCCAGGAAACGGCTGACTTGTCTGACATTGCGCGCCAGTTCGGTCAGGCCTTTTTTCGCATGATCGAGTTCTTCCAGGACAATCATCGGGATGAAAATGTCATGTTCCTTGAAGCGGAAGATCGCGGTTGGATCATGCATCAGTACGTTGGTGTCCAAGACGAACAGCTTCTTAGGCGGTGATGTTTGAATATTCATGGCTAATTCCCTGTTAGTTCATGCAAGGCTTGCAAGACTTCTTCGCAGTGTCCTTTGACTTTGACTTTGCGCCATTCTCGAACCAGTAGGCCCTGAGGATCGATCAAAAAGGTGCTGCGCTCGATGCCCCGGACCTGCTTGCCGTACATGTTTTTCATCTTGATAACGTCAAACAGTTCGCATAGCTTTTCATCCGGGTCAGAGAGCAAGTCGAAGGGGAATTCCTGTTTGCATTTAAAGCCCTCGTGAACTCGGACAGTATCACGCGATACGCCTACGATGACGGCGTTCAGCGCAGTGAATTGTTCAATGTTGTCGCGGAAACTTTGGCCTTCCTGGATGCAGCCGGGCGTGTTGTCTTTAGGGTAAAAATAAATAACGAGATATTTGTTTTGGTAGTCGCTTAGCCTTACCGTTTTATCGCCGGTAGATGAAGCCTCAAAATCGGGTACAGGGTTGCCGGGAGTTATCATTATTAAAGTTATCGTTTTATGGGTTCAAGAATGGCGTCTATATTCAATTGGTCGCAGAAATCCATAAATTCTTCGCGTAGCGACAACAGGTGAATTTGCGGGGGAATTAAAATTACAAATTTGGTTGAGAATACGGAAGTCTGGATATAGGGCGCCTGATAGCAGCTGCCGGTTATTTCCTCAATATCTATTTTCCGGTCGAACAGAAACGAGGTAATGGATTCTGTGACGCTATCGCGGTCGAGGGATATTGTTTCCAATGAGTATGGAACGCATTCTTTGGCCTTGTCTTTCTGCTCCGGCCTTAAGGTATGGATTTTGATGTCCAGCCGTCTCTGGATAATGTCCAGGGTGTTTTCAAATTTGGCAATTTGATTCCAGTTGCCTTGAATCAGCAGGTATGCGGCGGAGGACTGAGCGAGACGGGATAGCCTTATTTCCAGGATATTGCATTTACAGTCGCGCACGGCGGGTAATATTTCGGCAATAAAATGAGTCTGATAATTGCCTAAGACGGTGATGGCTAGTTGCATTTTGTTTCTTGGAAGTTTTTTGGGGAGTTTAGCATCAAATTGGTGAAACTTGATGAACATTCAGTTTATTTGGTATTAAAATGAATAAAATTGTTTCTCTGCCGATAAGCACCTAACGCTGCATTTAAACCGTGTGGTTATCTTAAAACTCATCACCGAGCCTGAATATGACTGATTCAATGGATAAAAAAGCAAAAGAAAAACGCGATAATCTTACTGTTGATCTGGATGCCATGCTGGATGAGGCGGAATCATCCTTACTTCCGTCGAATGAGATACAAGACGATGATGATCTTGATGCAATTGATAGATTGTTGATGGATGCCGGGTTTGATGCAGACGATGCGTCCGGGCAAACAGAAACGAAAAAGCAGGTATATGACGCGAAAGATGCCGAGTTGGATGAACTTTTGAGTTTTGATAGCTTTGGAGGCGATTTTAACGAACCGGAAAAAAACCAGTCGGCCGTTATCGAAGTAGGGCGGACTGTAGAGGATTTGCCTTTTGTTTCGTCGAATGAGTCGCAGGATGACGAGGATGCTATTGACAGGTTGCTAATGGATACCGGATTTCATGAGGATAATGCGCCGGAGCAAGCAAACGCAGAGGATGCCGGTGCGGCGGACGAACAGGACGGTTTTTCGGGTTTTAGTGACTTCAACGAGCCGGAAATGGGTGGACAGGACTCGGCATCTGCGACGGAAGAGGAGGAGCTTGATGATTTTATGGCCCTTGTTGGCGATGATTTTGACCCATCGGATCTCATTCAGGATGATGACGTTACCGAAGCGGCTTCGACGGCGGGAGGTTTGACTACGCCCGAAAAAATCGTCGAAGAGTCTGGTCTGGACAAGGATATTGACGCGCTTGACGAAGTGGATGAGTTTTCGGATTTTAGCGACTTTAATGAGCCTGAAGCTGTTGAACAGGATTTATCACAGACGGCTGAAGCTGAACAGGCTGTAGCGGATTTGCCCCTGCCCGAAGAAATCGCCGATGGCTCCGGTCTGGACAAAGATGTTGGCGCGCTTGACGAAGTGAATGAGTTTTCGGATTTTAGCGACTTCAATGAGCCTGAATTTGTTGAACAGGACTTGTCGGATGCGGCCGAGGATGAAAAAGCCGGTGCTGAATCTGAACAGGCTTCCGCGGAAGCATTATCGGATGTCGAACAGTTTGCATCAGCGGCAGTGGATTCGACTGAGACCACGGAAGTCGTCGATGAATCCGATGTGGAAGAAGAGGCCGGTACAGGCTTGGCGGATGAGGTCGATGACTTTTCCTTCCTTAGCGATCACTTTGATGAGTCGGATCTGATTCAGGATGATGAAGTGACTGCTGCACCGGCTGCGGAAGCCGTCGATGTAGAGGATCGGGAAGAAGATATAGCGGATGAGAACGATGATTTTTCTTTCCTTAGCGATCACTTTGATGAGTCGGATCTGATTCAGGATGATGAACTGACTGCTGCACCGGCTGCGGAAGCCGTCGATGCAGAGGATCGGGAAGAAGATATAGCGGATGAGATCGATGATTTTTCCGGCTTTAGCGATGAGTTTGATAGTTCCGATTTGATTCGGGGTGATTCGGAGTCTGCGGATTTACCTGCCGCCGATGAAGAGCTGGAGACGGTGGCCGAAGAATCATTTAATGAATTGCAGGATGATAACGGCATTGACAATTTGCTTGCGGATGCCGGCTTTGATGCGGAAGGCGAGTTAGATCAAAATCTTGGAAAGAACGAGGCGTTTGGGGATGATGCGGATTTGAGTGAAATTAATGACCTTTTTCAGCTCGATGAAGTTAGTGACGATTCTTCCTGGCAGGCAGAGGGCGTTCAGTTAGGGGAAGCTGAAGAACCCTCCTCGGCGAAGGAAGATGATTTTCTTTTGCCTGATTTTGATATTACGGCGGATATGGAAATTTCTGATGCAGGCGTCAATAAAGACGATGAGTTGGCGGATGTTTTTGGCGACTCTGGTTTTCTAGGGCCGGATGAAGCGGTTCAGGGGTTTGACACGGAAACTGCCGGGTTAAAACCGGGAGATAACGAAGCGGTTGCCGGACCGGGTTCGGAACAGACTGCCGCGCCTGAGAAAGAAGACGTTGCCAATGTAAAGTTGAGTCCATTTGGGTTTGAACAGGAAGATATTAAAAGACAGCTTGAAGAGGCTGAAAGTAAGGTTAAAAAAGCAAAGCTTTTCAGTTATGTAGCATTGGGATTTGGCGTCGTTGCATTAAGCACGGCAGCCGGGCTGGGTATGATGATTTATGGCGCGAAAACTGAAGTCTCAAAGTTAAATGAAGTGGTTTCAACGCTTGAAGCAAGTCTGGCGAAGAGCGCCGCCAATAATCCCAATGAAGAAATGAATGCGATGCGGAATTCAGTTGTGCAATTGAATCAGCAGGTCGATGGTTTTATAACGGAGCTGAAAGGGAACCCACAGTTTCCCGTCGATTTGTTAAATCACAAGCTGCCTGATATTGTCGCGAAACAGGATATGGTAAGTAAGGCGATGGATGTGTTGCAGGTCAAGATTGGCGGGCCGGACGTAAAGCCAAAGCCTGTTTCGGAACCAGCCGTTGCAGTTCCACCGAAAGTTGAAGTCGTTCATAAGCCTGAACCGGTTAAACCTGAACCGGTTAAAGAAGTGAAGCCGCAGCCGGTTACGCCGGCTAAAACAGGTGTAGAACATGCTCCGGCTAAAGAGAAAAACGCGCACGAAACAGAACCGGCTCCCGCCAAGGTAGAGGCTGCGCATGAAACCGCAGCCGCCAAAGAAAAAACTCAACCTGAAACGGTAAAAGCCAAGCCAATAGCGGCTGAAAAAATTGTTGTAAAGCAAGAGCCGGTGAAGGAAAAAAGGCAAGAAGCGCCTGGAAAATGGGGTGTAAATCTGGTTGCCTTCAAACAGGAATGGTTTGCTAAAAGTAAAGCGGCGGAATTTGCCCGGCAAGGCGTTTTTGCCGAAGTAATCCCTGTCCGTGAGAAGAATACAACGATGTACAGATTGCGAGTCGGGGGGTTTAAAAGCAAACAAGAAGCGCAGGCCAATACCGACAAAATAAAAAGAGCACTCAATTTGGATTCGGTTTGGGTAAGCGATAATTAGAACTTCGGCTATGCGAGAAAAAAAGCTGGTCGTGGCGGTATCGTCCAGAGCGTTATTCAATCTGGATGAATCGCATACGATATTTGAAACCCAAGGCAAGGAAGCCTTCTGCCAATATCAGATAGAGCACGAGGATGAAATTCTGGCGCCGGGTTACGGCTTTGCGTTGGTTCAAAAGCTGCTGGCTATCAACGACAGCCGCCCCAATGACCCGCTGGTTGAAATCATCCTGTTATCGCAAAATAGTGCGGATACCGGGCTAAGAATCTTCAATTCCATTGCCCATCATCGGTTAGCCATTATCCGTGCGGCATTTACCAGCGGCGCATCGCCTTACAGTTATATCCCGGCGTTCGGGGCGCATTTGTTTTTATCGGCTAATGCCGATGATGTCGCCAAGGCGCTGGATGCCGGGTTTGCTGCGGCGACTATTCTTTGCGGTCCTTCGGTGGCGCATTATTCCGATCAGTTGCGTATCGCGTTTGACGGGGATTCCGTATTGTTTTCGGATGAGTCGGAACGGATTTATCAGCAGCGCGGCTTGGCTGTATTTACCGAAAATGAACGCAACGAAGCCAAAACGCCATTGCCGGGCGGCCCGTTTAAGGATTTCCTGAGCGCCCTGCATCATATCCAGACGCAGTTTGATTCCCAATCATCACCGATTAGAACGGCGCTAGTGACTGCACGTTCTGCGCCGGCACATGAGCGGGTGGTCAGGACATTAAGGGCCTGGGGTATTCGTATCGATGAGGCGCTTTTTTTGGGCGGAATGGCGAAAGGCGATTTTCTGAAGGCATTCGGTGCGGATATTTTCTTCGATGACCAAAAAGGGCATTGCGAGTCAGCAGCCCAGCATGTCGCCGCCGCGCATGTGCCGCACGGCATTGCTAACCAGATACAGGGTAAGTAGCCGTTTAAAATTTTTTTGGCCTTTATTGCTCGCGCTCACGACGAAGGGTGCGGAGCTCAAGAAGAACATATCAAACCTCATGAATCCAGTATGTTCCTGCGTAGGTATGATGCGCGATGAATTTGCCGCATGCGTTTAAAAAATACGCAAGTATCCCGTTCAATCAGGCTATTATGTTCGGTAACGTACAGACGGGCTGCTGATGTTGCGGTTAAGCTACATTTGAGATTTTATAGCAACACTGATTTTGTAAGGAGTATTTTCTGTAAAATAGCATAAAAGGTAATGGATGCTGGTTCAAGATAGTGTGAATCGAAACGAAATAACGAGATCAATTCTAAAGACCCTGATGAAAAATAAACTAGAGATAAGGAAAAATATTATGCTGAAAAAGAATTTACTATTCATTGCCCCGTTACTCACTGCGGGTTTTCTGCCGCTGGCGCAAGCCGCCGATGCATTCCAGGATGACCGTTGGTATGTGGCGCCTTTCGCTTCGTTTGTCAAAACCGGTGGCGACCGTAGAGCAAGCGATGGCTGGGGGGGCGGCATGGGCATTGGCAAGATCCTCGATAAACATTTCAACGTCGAGGTTAAAGGGTTTTATGAAGGATTTGGCGGCGATAACGGTCCCTGGGATCTGGCGGGCGGCACGGCTGATGTACAGTATTATTTCTTCCGCGATAAATTCTCGCCTTATACCGTCGTCGGAGTAGGCGCCATGAACACATGTGCTTCCGCTAATTGCGGTGTAGGCGTTATCGGCGAAGCAGGCGCAGGTTTTACCTACGAGCTTCACGACAACTTCTTGCTCCGCAGTGATGTGCGTTATCGTTACAACAACAATCTCAATGCCCACGTACAGCCGGGTACAGATGAGTTCCACGATATGACCGTCAACGTTGGTTTTGTCATTCCGTTTGGCGACAAGCCGAAACCTGCAACAAGGGCTGAGGCTCCAATCGCAGCCGTCCCGGTTGCCGCAGTTGAAAATTGTTCCACCCTCGACACGGATTCTGACGGTGTTAACAACTGTTTGGATAAATGTCCCGGAACTATCAAAGGCAGTAAGATTGATAATAAGGGATGCCCAATCAGACTTGTATTGACAGGCCAGCATTTCAAATATGATTCTGCGGAGTTGACACTGAATGCCAAGGAACTGCTTGATGGTATCGCAGGAAATCTTGTTGCCTATCCTCAGAAAAACGATATTGAAGTCCAGGGGCATACCAGCAGCGAAGGCACCAATGCTTACAACATGAAGTTGTCGGAACGGCGCGCGAAGTCAGTTGTTGAATACCTTAAAATGAAAGGCGTCACCAACAAGTTGACTGCGAAAGGCTATGGCGAAACCCAACCTATTGCCGATAACAGCACGGAAGCAGGCAAGGCTGAAAACCGTCGTGTCGAGTTGATCTGGATCGAATATTGATCAAGCTATAAGGCCGCGAAAATAAGTCGGCTGGAATTGTCTAAATGCTGTAAACACAAAAACCCGCTTTCAAGCGGGTTTTTTTATGCTAACCAGTCCGAGCTTGAATGCCGAAACCGGGCTGTTTTCTTTTCTCAATGGCGTTTGTTCAAATTGGATGGGCCTTATGTACGATACCGTACAGACCCTGCCTGATGTTGTCGCTAGAATTTGTATGAGCTTTCAATCCAATGCGCTCGATTCAAATAGAGGGAATTTCTTTTACCTGACGTTTTTCTCTAATGGGGTTCCCTTAATGTCATTTGGCGCATTTTTAAAAAATACAACGCAAAGGAATAACCAATGAAAATAACCAACGAGTACAAACAAAAAAAATTAGCCGCTAACGTTGTTGTGATCGGCTGTTTATCCGCTGTTCTCGGACTGGCGGGGTGCCAACAAGAAGGCACAGCAGAAAAAGCAGGGCAAAAAATCGATCGTGCGGCTGAAAAAGCTGAGCAAAAGATTGAACAAGCGACTGAAAAAGCAGAAACAAAAATTGACGCTGCAAAAGAGTCATTGGATAAGAAGGCCGACGAAGCCGGAGAATACGTCAATGAATCAACTGACGCCTCTAAAGGAGCGCTGGAAAAGGCTGGAAAAAAACTTGATCAGGCGACAGAAAAAGCAGGAGAAAATATTGAGGGCGCAAAAGAGTCGGTAGTTGATAAGGCTGAAACAGCGGGGGAATACATCGATGATTCGGTTATTACCACAGAGGTTAAGACGGCGATTTTAAATGATCCTTTACTTAATGCATCCCATATCGAGGTGACGACTGATAAAGGCGTAGTGAAGTTGAGCGGCACTGTTGATTCCGAGCAAAGCATCGGTAGGGCGGTGGAAGTGGCCAATAGTCAGAAGAATGTAAAATCAGTGCAAACTGACTTGATCGTAAAGAGCGCGCCGGGTAAATAATAATGGTCTATTTACGATTCATAGTTGTTTTTGGCGTTATGCTGGTCCCCGTGTCTTTTGCTCATGCCACGGATCAGGATGACGCTTACATAGCCGGTTATGCCGCTGGCGTGTTAAAGCATGATTTAAAACGTGATATGCCGACATTAGTTGTACAGGATGGTGTAATTACTTTGCCGGTGAGTAGTTTGGAAGCCGCCGACCGGACCAAAGCGGTGCGGCTGTTAGCGGAAATTCCCGGGGTTAAGGCGGTAAAACTATCGGAAGCGACTAGCCGGCAGTCTGTGGCTGATTCTTCAAAGTCTGTCCAAGCTGCGGGCGATGGGGTTGGATCAGGCGCTGAAACAACCTTATTGCCGACAGGACTTTTGCCCACCGGTCATCTATTTAAGCCATTATTGGCCGATACGCGTTGGGCCCATTTCTCGGCTGCTTACCGTAACTATCAGAGCAATAATTTTGATGGCAGAGATATAGCTTCTGTCAGCTTTGGTGAAACGATACCGTTTTATCGCAGTAATTTCGGACAATCCACTGCGCAATGGGAAACAGGGCTGCAAGCAGGAGTCTTTAGTGACTTCAATCTGGGGGCCTCATCGTCTGATCTGGTCAACACAGATTTTATTGCCGCAGTCTATTCAAGTGCGCGTGCTGGCCAGTTTTCAGCGTTTGGCCGTATTTATCACCAAAGTTCACATCTTGGCGACGAATTTCTGCTGCGCAAGATAAATACGAAATTCGAGCGAGTAAACCTCAGTTACGAAGGCGCGGATTTAAAGCTCTCTTATGAACTCCCCTATGGAGTCCGCTTGTATGGCGGCGGGGGAGGCCTGTTCCACAAAGAACCTTCGACGCTTAAGATATGGTCGGCGCAATATGGTGTTGAGTTTCGAAGTCCTTGGCGCATAGATTTTGCATCAATGCGGCCTATCGTTGCAGCTGACATCAAGAATTACGATGAAAATAACTGGAGTACGGATGTGTCGGCCAGAGCGGGCGTTGAATTTGGAAATTCAGGCGTATTAGGCCGGAAGCTTCAGGTTCTTGCAGAGTACTATAACGGCTATTCTCCTAGTGGGCAGTTTTATAAAGAGAAAGTGGAATATGTTGGCTTAGGTGCGCATTATCATTTCTAACCGAAGATAGAGAGGGCAAAGCGTCTGTCCGTAAACGGCAGACGCTTTGCCTGACATCATCTGGAATAGGATGATTCCGAAAAGGAAGCGTTTCTCGGATTACTCTGGTAAATTCTGGAAAACCAACCGGGAAGGTCATGCAATCGGAGGCTGACAGGAAAGTCATGGTTACGAGTCTGAACGCTTGGCATCGTCTACGACAGTATCAAAACCTGCATCCGATCGGGGATAGGCTGAAGTGGATCTCCAGTGTGCTAATCGGCCTGCTCAAATGGGTGGGTTGGGGCGGGTAGCAGGCGATCGAGTTCCGTTTTGACCACTTGGTAGCACTCGCAAACCCGCGATTCCAAACCCTGCCTGTCCAGTACTGTGATACGGCCACGGTTGTAATCAATTAATCCCGCGCGCTGTAAATTCCCGGCGGCCTCGGTGACGCCTTCGCGGCGCACTCCCAGCATATTGGCGATCAATTCCTGAGTCATAATCAATTCGTTCGACGTGAGCCGGTCCAGGCTTAGCAGCAGCCAGCGGCAAAGTTGCTGATCCACTGAATGATGCCGATTACAGACCGCCGTTTGCGCTGTCTGGGTAATCAGCGCTTGGGTATAACGCAGCAGCAAATTATGCAACACTCCGTTGCGAGGCCCCTCCGCACGGGTGAATTCCTGCATAAGCAAGTGTCCCCGCAGTCTATAGGCATAGCCCGCACTCTGCACGACAGCCCGGTTGAGCATTGTTTCGCCGCCCATGAACAGCGCGACACCGATAATGCCTTCGTTGCCGACCACGGCGATTTCGGCCGACGCACCATTCTCCATCACGCAAAGCAGCGATACGATACAGGTCGTTGGCAAATAGACATAACTCAACTTGGCGCCGGACTCGTAAAGGACTTCACCTAGCGGCATCTGAACCAGTTCAAGATGGGGAGAAATGCGTTCGTATTCGGTTTCGGGCAGAGCGTCGAGAAGATGGTTTTGCCGCGGGTCATGCGAGTCAGTCATAAGTAACGCTCCTATTTGTAAGTTAAGATCGAATCGCGTTAGCCACCTAAACAAAGCGGTGGGTGATATGTTAAGCGGCTGTAGGATAGAGAATGTCGTCTTTTCACGCAATAAGAATTCTTGTTTATCGGGCGAATTCGCTATTGAGCTGAATGCCTTATGCCGCTAACGCCTAAACTGGCGACCGGGATGGGTAAAGCGGGCAGAGCCAAGGGAATCTGATGACTCTAAAAAACAGGTTGCTTGGATGCAGCTCCAGCCTGTTCTTTGACGAGCTTTGGAACCAGATAGCCGGGCAGGGCGGCTTGAACTTGCTTGATTAGCGCCAACGCTTCTGTTTCTGAAACCTCAAAATGCCCGGTTCCCGTGGCCTTGTCCAATAAATGCAGATAGTAAGGGATGACGCCGTTGCCGAACAGCCGTTCGCTCAGTTCGCATAAGATTTCCGCGTTGTCATTGACGCCTTTTAACAGCACCGATTGGTTAAACAAGGTGATGCCGCTGTTTTTCAGTGCGTTGCAGGCGGCAATGACGCGGGCACTGATTTCATTGGCATGGTTGCAGTGGACGACCATTACAATTTGCTGAGGGCTTTGGCGTATCGTGTCGATCAATTCATCGGTGATGCGGGCAGGCAGGACGATAGGCAGACGGCTGTGTATCCTGATGCGCTTTAAATGTTTAATGCCGTTTAATTGCTGCATAAGCCGGGCTAATCTTGCGTCGCTTAGCAATAAAGGGTCGCCGCCGCTTAAAATAACTTCCGAGATACTTGCGTCGTCTCGTATGGCTTGGATGGCGGTAGTTTCCTTTTGTTTGCCAAGCTGCAAGTCGGCGTATGGAAAATTGCGCCGGAAACAATACCGGCAGTTGATGGCGCAGCTGCCGGTATTGATAAACAAAACCCGGCCATGATATTTGTGCAAAACGCTGGTCCGGGTGGCGGCCGCAAGGTCGCCGACAGGATCATTGCTAAAACCTGGATAAGCGAATAGTTCATCTTTTATGGGCAGTACTTGGCGTAATAAAGGATCATGCGGATTGCCTTTTTCGATACAGGCGGCAAAACTTAAAGGTACGCGTAAAGGGAAATCTTCAACGGCAGCGGTTGAAACCGGCAAGTCATCCGGCGATAAGTCCAGGTAACGGCAAAGGTCGTCAATGTTATTAAAAGCTTCGGCAAGTTGCTGTTGCCAGTGTTTAGTAAAGTGCTGGATTTCGGATTGCGGCTCGGACATCAGAGATTATTAAATTTTCTATCGGTTGTTGGCTCTATTATAATGCTTAAGTTTTACATTGTTTGTCATCTTTGAGGATAAAATGGCCATTTATAGCACCAACGAGTTTAAAGCCGGGTTAAAAGTTATGCTGGATAACGATCCCTGTGCAATTATTGAAAATGAATTTGTAAAGCCGGGTAAAGGCCAAGCGTTTAACCGGGTAAAAATCAGGAATTTGAAAACCGGCCGGGTGATTGAAAGAACCTTTAAATCGGGCGAGTCGCTTGAAGGCGCCGATGTGGTCGATGTCGAGATGCAATATCTGTATAACGACGGCCAATTCAGGCATTTTATGGTGCCGGATACTTTTGAACAGTATCAATGCGACGAAAAAATCGTCGGCGATGCGGGTAAATGGCTTAAAGATCAGGATTCTTGTACGGTGACCTTGTGGAATGATGCGCCTCTTGCTATTTCCCCCGCTAACTTTGTCGAGCTGACCATTGTGGAAACCGATCCGGGCGTGCGTGGCGATACTTCAGGCGGCGGCGGCAAGCCGGCCACTCTGGATACAGGTGCAGTGGTCAGGGTTCCTCTGTTTGTGCAGCAGGGTGAAATGATTAAGGTCGATACCCGTACCGGCGAATACGTTTCCCGCGTAAAAGAATAGTGTTGCAAGAGTGGCAGCCGACTTGCGCCATAGAGCTTCTGCGGTTAAGGGCGCGGACGCTTGCGAAGATACGTCAGTTTTTTGCCGACAGGTCGGTGCTGGAAGTGGAGACGCCGCTGCTTGGCAACAGCATCGGAACCGATCCGCAGCTGGCGTTTTTCACGACTGAGTATTTATCGCCAGGGATGGTGTGTACGCCGGAAGCCTGTCAGGAACAAGCTTGGCAGTCGCCATCCCGGCAAACGCTGTTCCTGCAGACATCACCTGAGTTCGCAATGAAACGCTTGCTCGCCGCCGACAGCGGTTCCATCTATCAGATCGGCAAAGCTTTCAGAAACGGCGAGTCGGGGCGTTTTCATAATCCCGAATTTACGATGTTGGAATGGTATCGTGTCGGTTTTACCTTGCCTCAGTTAATGGATGAAATCGCCGAGCTGGTCGGTGGGCTGTTTATCGATCTGCCGTTACAGGAAACACAACGGGTCAGTTATCAAGACGTGTTTGTTTCATTTACCGGTTTAGACCCTCTGGTATTTTCATATCAAGACTATTGCAATTTTGCCAGGGAATGCGGGTTATCGGAGGCAGTGGATATTTGCGGACACGATCATGCATTGTGGCTGGATTTTATCTTCAGCCATAACGTTCAGCCGCATTTGGGTAAAAATGCGTTGTGCATGGTTTACGGTTATCCCGCTTGTCAGTCGTCATTAGCCAGAATCAATGAGCAATGCGCGCAGATCACTGAACGGGTTGAATTGTTTGTCAACGGCGTTGAACTTGGCAACGGTTATCATGAGCTGACGGATGCGGCGGAACAGAGCAGTCGCTTTGATAAGGAGTTGGCGATCAGGCAACAACAAAAACTGCCTGTTTCCGTTAAAGACAAACGTCTTATTGCGGCTCTGGAGTCGGGGCTGCCGGAATGCTCAGGCATGGCTATAGGTTTGGATCGTTTATTGATGCTGTTGTCGGGTAGTGCATCCATTGATGATGTGCTTAGTTTTCCGATTCATAGGGCTTAAGCTTTTTTAAATATTTACTGTGATATAATCCGGCAGTTTTTCAATATTGGACAATAGCTGTTTCATTCTTAGACTTCTACATGAAATTAAATACTTTTTCGCGCGCGCTATTGCTGTTTCTACTTGTTTCCCAGGCGGTTAAAGGTGATGAAGAGTTTGTTGTAGAGGATATTCAGGTCAAAGGTCTGCAACGTATCTCTGTAGGCACCGTTTATAACTATCTCCCGGTTAATGTGGGAGAAAGATTTTCATTGGATAATGTCGCTCCGGCAATCAAGGCGCTATTCAAAACCGGTTTTTTTAAGGATATTTCTCTGGAAAGGGAAGGATCAACGTTGATTGTTAACGTGGTGGAGCGGCCCTCGATTGCAAAGATCATTTTTGAAGGCAATAAGGATTTGAGCAAGGATGACTTGACTAAAGCCTTAAAGAAAATCGGTTTGGCCGAAGGCAAGGTGTTCGACCAGCAAGTGCTGGATAAAGTCGAGCAGGAGTTAAGCCGCCAATATTTCAGCCACGGCAAATACGGCTTAAAGATTAAGACCGACGTGTCTAACCTTACCCGCAACCGGGTCGGTATTCATATCAAGATTTCCGAAGGCAGGGTAGCCAAGATTAAACAGATCAATATTGTCGGAAACAACGTTTTCGACGATAAAACCCTGTTGCGCAATCTTGAGTTGAATACGTCGAATTTATTGTCGTTCTATACCAAGGACGACCAGTATTCCAAACAAAAGTTGTCGGCGGATTTGGAGACTTTGCGTTCTTATTACCTGGATCGCGGTTATGTCAACTTCAATATCGAGTCGACGCAGGTAGCGATCACCCCGGACAAAAAAGATATTTATGTCACGATCAATGTCAAAGAGGGCGATGTTTATACGCTGGATAAAGTCAAGTTAGCCGGTAATCTGGTGGTCGATCCTCCCGAACTTATCAAGCTGGTCAAGGTAGGGCCGGAAGAAATCTTTTCCAGGAAAAACGCTACAGAAACCTCTAAAGCAATTTCCGACCGCTTGGGTGATGACGGCTATGCGTTTGCTAACGTCAACATGGTGCCGGAAATCAATGAGGCGAAAAAGACCGTCGATATGACTTTTTTTGTCGATCCGGGCAAGCGCGTTTATGTCAGGCGTATTAACATGAAAGGCAACAGCAAAACCCGCGATGAAGTGTTGCGCCGGGAAATGCGGCAAATGGAGTCCAGCTGGGCGTCCAGTTCGAAAATTGAACGGTCGAAAACGCGTCTTGAACGCTTGGGCTATTTTGAAGAAGTCACTGTGGAAACGCCGCCGGTTGCAGGCGCCGCGGATCAGATCGATGTTAATTATTCAGTCGTGGAAAAGCCCTCCGGCAATTTGTCGGCAGGCGTCGGTTTTTCTCAGGTTCAAGGTATCGTATTGAATGCCAATATCGCTCAGGATAACGTGTTCGGCTCGGGTAAGCGGGTGAATCTTGCCTTTAACAATAGTAGTTACTTAACAAGTTATCAGTTTGGTTTTTTAAACCCTTATTTCACCGTGGATGGCGTCAGTCAAGGTTATAATGTGGGTTATACCAAGCGAAATGCCGGCCAAATTAATATTGCCAATTATTCAACCAATGTGGCGAATGCCGGGATCAATTTCGGCATACCGCTAAATGAGTTCGACAGCTTGCGTTTCGATATCGATGTAAAACATACTTCGTTGAGTGCAACCAGTTATTCATCCAATCAGATTTGCGACTTCATTTATGGCAATAATGGCACGGATATTTGTGCAAATAACTCAAACGGTAACGTTGCAGGAGGGGCCAATACCCGGAAGAAAGTTAAGGCGACAGGCGATTCGTTTCTGACATTGGCGCCATCGGTGGGTTGGACTCATGATACGCTTAACCGGGCTATCTTCCCGAATAAAGGGCAACAACAGCGTTTTTCCGCGTTGGCGACAGTCCCCGGCAGCGATCTGGAATATTATAAGCTTACTTACAAACATCAATTGTATTTCCCCCTGGCTAAAGATTTTACATTCAGACTGCAAGGGGAGGCGGCATACGGGAATGGTTATGGAAAGACAACCGCTTTGCCTTTCTTTGAGAATTTTTTCGGCGGCGGTACCGGGTCTATACGGGGCTTTAAGAATAATACTGTGGGGCCGAGAGACTCCAATGGCTATGCGTTTGGCGGCTCCAGCAAAATTATCGGGAATGCCGAATTGTTTTTCCCTGTGCCTTTTTTACCTGAGACAAAATCAGTCAGGTTAGGCACCTTTATGGATGCAGGGTCCATTAGTGACGGTTTTAAAACGAATAACCTAAAATATTCTGTCGGGGTCTCAGGCGAGTGGATGTCTCCGTTCGGCGCTTTGTCTGTCAGTGCCGCGTTACCGCTAAATGCCAAATCCACCACAACAGCAGCCGATGGCACTATTACAGGGGATCAAAAAGAGATGTTTCAATTCAACTTCGGGCAAAATTTCTAGAAGAAGTTGGTTTTGTTTAACAGGCTTATCCCCTATAATTCGGCATATGATTTAACTTATTCTTAATCATTACTTATTTTAATTTCACCAGAGAACCGTGTAACAATGAAAACAAAAATTGCTTTATTTTTAGGATTGTTGCTCGCTGCTAATGCGAGCTATGCTGATTTAAAAATTGGCTTTGTCAATATACCAGCCGTTCTTGAAAAAGCACCTCAGGCGGAAAAAGCCAAAAAACGCCTGGAGCAAGAGTTTTCACCTAGAGATAAACAATTAGTCGCTCAGCAAAAAGAAATCCAAAGCATGGACGAAAGAATGACCAAAGACGCCGCCGTGATGGGGGAGTCGGCACGGGCCAACCTGGAAAAGGATATTTTAAACAAGAAACGGGATGCAAAAAGAGCCCAGCAGGAGTTTAGCGAAGATTTCAATGCCCGTCGCAATGAAGAATTGGGCAAATTGCAACGCCGCATCGTTGAAGCTATTCGGGAAATAGCCAAAGACCAAAATTTTGATTTATTACTCACTGATGGCGTTATCTATGCCAGTGAAAAAATTGACGTGACTAGCCAAGTTCAGCAAAAGTTGTCAGCCATGCCGGAATAATTACACACGGTTTTTATCTCATCGCATCGTCATCAACTTTATAAGAAAAATCCTTAGACATGTCCATTAAGCTAGATATTTTACAAATACAAGAATTCCTGCCGCATCGTTACCCTTTTTTGCTGGTTGATAAGGTGATCGAATGCGAGCCCGGCGTTAGGTTGCTGGGAGTGAAAAACGTCACTTATAACGAACCGTTTTTTCAAGGGCATTTTCCGCAAAAACCTATTATGCCCGGCGTACTGATTTTGGAAGCTTTGGCTCAATCGACAGGGTTGTTGGCATCCGAAACAGCAGGGGATGAACTGGCCGGAATGATTTATTATTTGGTCGGCATCGATAAGGCTAAGTTTAAAAGACCCGTTGTGCCCGGCGATCAATTGATGCTGGAAGCAAAATTCCTTAAAAGCAAACGCAATATCTGGGCATTCGAATGCTGCGCCGAAGTTGACGGCGAGTTCGTTGCGAGCGCCGAAATCAGATGTGCGGCCGTGGTAAATTAATTTGATTGATCCAACAGCGATAATTGATAGCAAGGCGGAGCTGGCTGATGACGTGTCGGTCGGCCCTTTTTCCGTTATCGGGCCTGATGTAAAGATTGATGCGGGTACCGTTATAGGCTCCCATGTCGTTATTAAAGGGCCTACCTCGATAGGTAAGCAAAATCGTATCTATCAATTCACGTCCATCGGCGAAGATCCCCAAGACAAGAAGTATGCGGCCGAGATCACCCGGCTGGAAATCGGCGATAGAAATACGATACGCGAGTATACCTCCATGCATAGAGGCACCAAGCAGGATAAAAGCCTTACCAAGATAGGCAATGACAACCTGTTTATGGCATATACCCACGTAGCGCACGATTGCATCATCGGCAATCACGTCATTATGGCCAATGGCGCTTCGTTGGCCGGGCATGTGCATTTGCACAGCCACGCCATTTTGGGAGGGTTCACGTTGGTGCATCAGTTTACCCAGATCGGCCAATACAGCTTTGCCGCGATGGGCAGCGCAATTACCCAGGATATTCCCCCGTTCGTAATGGTCGGCGGCAAGCCCACCCGGCCGCACGGCATAAACTCGGTCGGCATGGAGCGCAACGGCATATCCCCCGAAGACATCCGCTTAATCAGGAAAGCTTACAAGATCATTTACAAGACCAATTTGCGCCTCGAAGACGCCATCGATCAAATGGAAGATTTGGCCGGGGAAAGCAAAGAATTGTCCGACATGGTCAGTTTTTTGCGCAACGTCAGCCGGGGCATATTGCGTTAAGCGCTTTTGGCGCGCTTAAACTGAAGCCGTTATGGATGATGGGTTTTCAACCAAAGTTCTTGTTGCCGGCGTTGACGAAGCCGGGCGCGGGCCCCTCGCAGGTCCGGTCTTTGCTGCGGCGGTCATTCTCGATCCGATGCGGCCGATAGCCGGATTGGCCGATTCCAAAATCCTTAGCGAAAGCAAACGGGATAGTCTTTACATCCTGATCAAAGAAGCCGCTTTAAGCTGGTCGATTGCGCAAGCCAGTGTTGAAGAGATTGACCAACTCAATATTCTTCAGGCCACTTTATTGGCAATGCAACGAGCGGTACAAGGATTGCACATCCAGCCCGATGAAGTGTTAGTGGATGGCAACCGTCTCCCCAAATTGTCCATGCCCGCCCAAGCCATCGTCAAAGGCGACAGCAAAGTGCAGGCGATCAGCGCGGCGTCAATATTGGCGAAAGTCGAGCGGGATAAGCTGATGGTTGACTATCATCAGCAGTATCCAGACTTTGCGTTTCACGAGCACAAAGGTTACGGTACCAAACAGCATCTGGCCGAAATTGAGCGGTTCGGTTTTTTAGATGTGCATAGAAGAACATTCAACCCGGTAAAGTCCATGCTGCAAGGTAAGCTTTAACCCAACTCAAGCGGCCCTTCATCCATTAACGCGATCTGTTCGCGCAGCTCAATAATCCTGTCCTGCCAATAGCGCGGCGTATCGAACCACGGGAACGCCATAGGAAACGCCGGATCATCCCAGCGCCGAGCAATCCAGGCTGAATAATGGATCAGACGCAGGGTGCGCAGGGCTTCTATCAGATGCAGCTCCCGGATATCGAAATCGTAAAAAGTCCGGTAGCCGACCAACAGATGGTTTAACTGCACGGTCATTTCGGCGCGATCCCCGGACAGCAACATCCACAAATCCTGTATCGCAGGCCCCATCCGGCTGTCATCGAAATCGACAAAATGCGGGCCGTCATCGGTCCATAAAATATTGCCGGGATAACAGTCGCCGTGCAGGCGCAAGTTTTTCACCTTGCCTGCGCGCTCGAAGCAACGTCTTGCGCCAGCCAGCGCATGTTCGCTCACGCTACGGTAAGCCTCGGTAAGATCGGCGGGGATGAAGTTATTCGCCAGCAGATAAGCCCTTGGTTCATCGCCGAAACCGGCAATATCAAGCGTCGGCCGGTCCTTGAACGGCTGTAAAGCGCCGACGGCATGAATACGGCCGATAAACCGTCCCATCCATTCCAGTGTTTCGCGGCCGTCAAGCTCTGGCACGCGACCGCCTTGTCTTGGGAATACCGAAAAGCGGAAACCGTCGGCTTCGATTAACGTCTGATGATCGCCAAACGGCGTCGCCGGAACGACAGGAATTTCAGACTCGAACAATTCCTGAACAAAAGCATGTTCTTCAAGAATGGCCGCAGATGTCCAGCGTCCGGGCCTGTAAAACTTGGTCACAATAAACGATGTATCCGCCATGCCGACCTGGTAAACCCTGTTTTCGTAACTATTCAGCACGAGCAATCGGCCATCGCTATGCAGGCCTATAGCGTCGAGCGCGTTCAAAATAATATCGGGCGTCAGTGCTGAAAAAGGAGTGAGATTCGTATTCATGATTACTATTGTAACGCCGAACACCGATTCGGCTAATGTTATGTCGTTACCCGGTTAACGAAAACAGCGTTAGTTGCTTAGTTTTCTGGTATAACATTCGGGCATTACTTTCTATCGGGCGGCTTAATTCATGCGGCCGATCAAGAGCTAAATACTCAAATTCTAAAACGCATTCTGAACTAGAACGGAGAGGTATATGAAAAAATCGAAAAATCTTAAATTGGGTTTATTTCTGTCTGCCGGTTGTTTGTTTTTATCCGCAACATTATTCGCGGAAACTAAAACGCCGGCAGATACTGCAAAACCGGTCAACGGCGAATATATCGACTGGCGATTATTATCGGTTTCCCACAGGGAAGATAAAAAAACACTGCGGGCTATTCTGGGTAACGATACGGCTATCGCCGCAGCACGAAAAGAACAGACCAAGCCTTGGCCGGACGGCTCCATTTTAGCTAAAGTCGTGTGGAAGGAAAGCACGCATCCCAATTGGCCGCAAGCGATTGTTCCCGGTGAATTCGCTTCTGCCGAGGCGATGGTTAAGGACGGAAAAAAATACGCCAATACCGGCGGTTGGGGATTTGGCCATTGGGAAGGCGGCAAGCTCGTCATGCACGAGGAAGCTAAAGCGAAGGAATGTTTTGCTTGTCACATGCCGATGAAGGATAACGATTACGTTTATACCTTTAACGCACTAAAATAAATAGCGTCACCAGGCGTTAACAGATCAGTGCTCGTGCTGATCCGTTAACGTTAGCTTCTGATTTTACGGGGTAAAGTGTACGACCTCTCCTTCCTGCATGGCATTGCCGGATGCAGGGGCGGTATTTTGATAGGCGCCGATGCCCAGCTGTTCATTAATCTGCCGCGCCACATCCAGACCCAGGCTTTTTGACACTTCCGAAACAACCTTGCCTCGACTCGGAACCACCCGGCTTCCTCCGGTCACAACACGAACATCCTGACCCTCGCCGGTAGCGCTAAAGGCGGCTTTGACTTCGTAAGTGCGGGTGCTGATCAGGCTGAACTCCGCGACCAGCGTCAAGCTGAAAGTGCTGGACAGCGTGTCAGTACCGATAATGGGATTCACTTCATTGCGAAAATCAAGATCGCTGACCGTGCCGAATAACACATAATCGGCCCCAGGATAAGCGCCTTTTTTGATGCGGCTGATAATGTCGTAGATCTGTTCGCCGCCCTTGGCGGTATAAGGCTTGGCTTGCGATAGTTTAAAGTCGCCGGTTTTAAGGATTTCCCCTTTAATGTCGCCGACAAATTTACGCAACTCGCCATATTCGATATAGCTGTAACTGCTTTCGACCTCGGTATAATCGGTCTGTGATTTTCCGTTATACGATGAACGGCTCGAAGCCGAGGAACTTTCAAAACCGTCCCGTTCCCGCTCGCTGTGGCTCGCGCGCTCGGACGACTTGTTGTGATAATCGACAATATGAAAATAACCGCTGACACGCTCGGCATAAGCCAGATCGGTTACCGCGATTTTAGTCGCCTGGGCGCTACAAGCCCCAAACAGTGACGACATCAGGAATAACAAACGCAACGTTTTCATTGGGCGGCTCACTAGAACATGGATTTATTGGATGTTTTGCGTATTTCTTTTTCGTCGGCCCATTCCATGATGCCGGATTCGTTGTCCACCAGTTGCAAGCTGAATTTGTAGTACACGTCTTTGACATCGCCTGCGCGTTTGACGATAGAGGTGATGGAGCCTTCGATACGGAAATCGGCGCCTTCCATGTTACCCATTTTCTTGGATTTGCTTTTTTTGTATAGGCCGGTTTGATTTTGCCGGGTTAACTCCTCGACCTGGGTTTGCATGGCGCTGGTGTCCACTGCAAAACGCACCAATCCGCTTTTCAGGATTTTAGCGCGTATCGAATCGGTGATGGATTTTGTGTCTATGTATTCGCTGGTTCTGTTTTTTACATCAGCGACTGTTACTAAAGGGCGCTGTTTTGCAGCCAGGGGAGCGGATTGCAATAGCGAGCCGGCCATTGATTCCGCTATGGTTTGCAGATCGGTGGAACCGAACTCGTTAGTCAAAGTTTCAACCGCTTTACTGTCGCCGTATTCGACATTGCCCGAGCTGAGTGTTGGCGACTGCGTAGCGCAACCGCTTAACAGCAGCGCTATCGTTGTGGCTTTGAATGCATTTGAATAGTTATACATGGATTTATGTCTCTGTTGGTGTGGGGCGACTTCAGTCGCTCAATATATCGAAAAGGCGCTAAAGTCGCCGTTACCGTTATCTAAGGCAGATCGCCGGTGTTATCCGGGCTTTGCACAACAAGCCTGAAATCCGTGGCCTGGGGCGACGGCGCGACGGCCGTTAACGTTTGTTTCTGGTAAGCGTAAACCAACACCGGTTTCCAGGCTTCCTCGCTGCCGACCGTAAAGCCGTTGGCATCCAGCCATTTAAAGCGATAGTAAAGCTGTTGATTATCCGAGTCGGTATTGTTGATCTCCGCCTGCACCGTCAACAGATGATTGCGTTTTACGGCGCGCAGGTCGGTTATTTGCAGATACGACATTTCACTTAGCTGCTCGACTTTGGCATGGATGCTGCCGGGCCGTGGCGGCGGCTTGTGGCTGGCGCAGCCGCTGAGCAGCGACAAAGCAATTGCTAACGGTACGATTTTAAACGGATGCATGGTTTATCCTTTTGCTTGGTGGACAGGTTTTCTGGCTTTTTTCTTTTTGGATTTAGCGGTGCCTTTGGTTGCTACCGCGCTATCATCGCTCGCAGGCTCAATAACAGCGGGTGCGGCATAAACCGGCATTTGCGGCCCATAAGCCGGTTGTGACCAATAAACCTGATTGCCCAGCAGACGCGTCACCACGACGGCGTGAGAGCCTTTGATGTCGATGGATTGCTTGCTGCCGCCGATGGCGATGCCATGCTTGCCGGAAGGCAATGTTGCGCGGGCAATGCTGATGGTTGCAGGCAAAGTGCGCCAAGTGCGTTCATCAGCGGATTCGGTAATGACATTGGCTATATTCAGCGCAATGCCGGCAATCGCCGCACCGCCGCCTTGATCCATCAAGGCTTTTTGGGACATTGCTTTTGCCGCGGCACGAAGAATGCCCCGAACGATAATTCCCGGCATATCGTCTCTTAATGCTCGTTTGGACATTGTATCCAGACTGGTCACACCCGCTAATGGCAGGGTGTCCTTGCCGTCGATGCCGAGGGTGCTGGGTTGCGGAGTGCGGCTGGGGTCTGAATGCAGTACCGGAAACGATATGGGAATAACGCCCAAATTACTGACGATGACCGGCACAGGAATAGTGACTGAGCTAAGCGCGGGCGCGGCGCCGGATTCAACCACAAACAACACATCGGTTTCGGCAGGTTTACGGAGGCTAGTACGGGCTTCCAACGTCGCCAGGCCGTCTTCCAGAATTTTAATATTAGGCTGTAGCTCAATCGCCTGCCGGTAACCGGGCGCGGCGAGTCCCTGTTCGTTCAAGGCTTCATAGACAAAACCGGCCAAATAATGGCTGAAAGCGCTTTGGTAACCGTTTTTCAGTCGGGTGACTTCGGCCGAATTAAGCGTTTCGACCGGATAACCGTTCAAATCCTTAAAGGTTGTGGCGATGCCTTTTTCCTTGCTTTCCTGTTCCAGCGCCTCGGCGTCTTTCGCGTTGATTTCCGCGATAATGGCTTCGCGCTCGTGGGTTTTCTTGATCTCAACTCTGGCGGCATTCCAGTCGCCTGCCGATAAGTGATCCAGAGCCAGTCGGGTGGACAGCATGACTTTTTCATAATCATGCCCGTCGTAGCGGCGGGTTTTGTCGTTTAGCACCACCGCGCCGACATTTTCCAAAATGGCGCCGGCCCTGATTTTGGCCTCATTTTCCCACTCATTGACTTTCCGGTCGGCCAACATCCACGCGCCTGCGCTGTCTTTATATTGGCTTTTCAAACGCAATAATTCGCCTTTTTCCAGATAGTAAAGCAAATCTAAGTCGCCGCCGGTGTTGTTGGCTTCATGTTGAGTTAAGGCTTGATCAAGCTGGCCTTGTCCGACCAGATCTATGGTTTGTTTGAGTTCATTATCGTAACTGCGCATTGCGGAGCAGCCGGATAGCGTCAGCATCAATACAAAAGGCAGGGCAAGGCCTGGAGAAGAGGTAAAGAGGGGCATGAGGATTCCTTGTTTTATTATTATGGTGGTGTACGGTTTTTACCCGCTAGCTTCGGTGTCGTCCGTAACTAAGATGCCAACGCAGTAGAGGAAGTATAAATGTTTTTTTTGATAACCCAATTTTTTTGAGCTGATGCACTTTACGGCATTACAGCGATAGCAATGTGTCGGGATTTGTGAATAACGGAGGACAATTGGAATAAGTTTAAGTTATTTATCTGTTTTTTATTCTTCCAGACGATAGGTCGCATTCATTTTTTTGCCGCCCATCGTCGAGACCATATCTTTGTTTGCCGTAAACCGGAATGTTCTTGTCAACTCATTTGTAAGCTTAGACCGACTATACAAATATAGTGAAATAGTGAACAATGAAAACCGGTCGTAAAGGGTGAATTTAGCAAATAGGAGCGGTTGACCACTAAATTACAGAAGCTCAGAACCACCTTAGTCTGTCCGTATTTTTTTCAAAAATGCACAATGCAAGACTTGAACCTGATGTTATAGGGCAGGTTTTAGGATGAGATCGAAGCTATGTTCGGTCAATCTGCCAAAATTGCACCGCAGAAACGACTAAAAAATCAAAAAATAACTGAAAACAACCTATTGGCCTTTATCGCCTCTTTTCAGTTAAGAGCGATATCATATGTCAAAAAATCATGATAAATCTGACGCCTGGAACGCGTTGGTTTTAATCTTACAACGGAATAAACAACTAAAATTATGGGGTGGAAATTATGGGATGGACAAAATCTGTCAGTAAAGGTGCGAAGGGTGTTGGCAAATCAATAGACAAGGGTGCAAAAGATACCGGTAAAGCAGTCGTAGATACCGGAAAAGATGCTGGAAAAGCAATTGAAAAAGGCGCAACGGATACGATTGATACGGTCGTTGATACTACAACTACCGTTATCAATGTCGCAACTGATACATACAATTACGCAGTCGATTTTGCTAATGATACGGCCGCTAGAACTGAAAGCATTGAAGCGACGGTATTGAAAAATACCGAAGAAATGGCAAAGGCTGGTATTGATACAACTTCAAAGGAGTTTAACGATTTATCAAAACAAGCTGAGCAACAAGTTATTGCTGGTGTTGAGGCTGTTAAAGATGCGGCAGTAGACGCTTATGCGTGGATTGATGAGAACGCTTGTAGAATTGGTCTAACGGCGTCGCTATCGATGGGTTTCGTCGCAGCATTTACGCCTGCGCAGCCAGAGGGGGCGGCGACATCAACTACGATGAGTTCATTATATGTAACTATGATTTCAACTGCTGGAAAATATGCAACTGCAATAGCATTGGCGGAAGCGTCTACAGAATTAATTTATTTGATACCTGGTGTAAAGGGGCAAGTGAATCAAGACCTTTTATTTAATTGTGTTTCAAATTGTATTTACTACTCATTAGATTCGGCCGCATTGTGGGGAACGCCTGCTGGAGTTGGGATCGCGATGGGGGCCGCAGTGTCGCCAATTGTAGCAACTTTAATATGCACTAGAACTTTACCTAACGGATTTTCCAAAGCACTGCCAAAGAGTTAATATGGAAAGCAAGGTGTTATACACATTAGAGTATTTAGTTGGACATTTGGACAATATAGATAACCTAAAGTTAAAAGCTAACATATTGCGTAATTACGAAGGAAGAAACTTCATGGAAGATAGTCCAGAAGATATTCGTTATGAGGATATTAGACTGGACTTATTTCCAGAAGTTAAAAAGTTGATGCGCACTTTGATGGATAAGTTTGAGGAACAATATGGGTTGAAAATAAAACCCGTTCCAACATCAGACCCGAATGAAGTTGTTTGGGCGGTTGTGCATCAACACAATGAAAGCACCAATTGGCACGATCACGCAACCCATACTAATTACAATAAGGGAGCTAAGGTAAGTGCGGTATATTATGTAGATGTTCCACATAATAGTGGGGATATAGTATTTAAAGTTCATGAGAATCCATTTGTAACTAAAATGTATTTGGAGAAAGCGGAAACGGGTAAGTTCATAATGTTTGATAGCACATTGTTACATTGCGTAACTAAAAATTTAAGCAATTATAATAGAATTATTATTAGCATGAATTTTACATTTGATGACTAATCAAGGTTCTTCGGAGTCAGGGGCAATTTAGTAATTAAGCGGATATAATGGATTCGTAATGTTTTCGGCAATGCGATTAAAAAATGGTGATTGGACTGCATAATTTCTTAACTGGGTGTGAAAATATATTTTCCCTGAAGAATTGGTTTCGTCAGTCTATTCGAGGGTTTTGCTTTTAATGCGGGTTCCCATTAGGTAATCGAACCAAGGCCAGGTAACGCACCAGTTACCGGGGGAATTGCCGCCGAGATGATGGTCGCAATGCCAGCGCAAATGCCGTTTAGCCCAAGCCGGGTCAAGGTGGGCCTTACGATGTTTATAGTAATAAAGCATTAAGGAGGCATATAGTGTGCCTACAAATAGTGGGAACATGATCAACAGTGGCGCATGCAGCAGTACAATGCTTATCAACACCGCTAATTCCTTGGTTTGAGGATTCCATGTTGTTAGATTCATGGACTGATAGCCCGGGTCGAGCATGGCGTTTTGGGTGCAGGCGGCGTGATGTTCATACCAGTGGTAAGCCCAGAAACTATGCCGATTTCGTCCCAGCCCATGCAGAATGTATTTATGCATCAGCCATTCGCCCGCATTGGCATAGGCCAAGCCTAAAATGAATTGGACAGCTACGCTAAGCATGGGCAAAATACCTCGTGCGTTAATTAATCTATCGGCATTAGCCGGAATATTTCTTGTTTCTATAGTACGTCTGTTATTAAATCAAGCAAAAGATATTGTCAGATAAAGCCATTCCAAGTGGGGTGTTAAATGACGCCGATTAGTGTGCTCAGCGGTTGCCCCGGCGGCCGGATTGCAAGATTTTCTTTTTTAGCCGTTATAAAGTTGATAAAATCAGTGGGTTTTTCATTTATTGGGTGATTATCATCATGAGCGTTATAGAAAGAATTAAAGACCAGATTGAAAATAATCCGGTGGTTTTATATATGAAAGGGTCGCCGGATTTTCCTCAATGCGGCTTTTCCGGTCAAACAGTGCAGGTGTTAGAGGCCTGCCATGCCAAATATAAGCACGTTAATATTTTCGAGGATCCCGAGCTTCGCGAGGCGCTTAAAGAGTATTCGAACTGGCCGACCTATCCCCAGCTTTATATTGGCGGCGAATTAGTCGGCGGTTGCGATATTGTTACCGATCTTTATCAAAAGGGTGAGCTGGCAAAGATGTTGGCTGCGGTTGGCGGTGTAGAAGAATAAGTTGTATTTGACTTGTCGGGTTACGCTACGCGAACCCGATCTACGCTCGTGATTCCAGTTCCTTCCAGCGGTTGACGATCATGCAAAACAGTTCCGCTGTTTTTTCGGCGTCATAGAGCGCTGAATGCGCTTTTTCGTTATCCCAGTCCAATCCTGCCGATTGGGCGATTTTCGCCAGCACTGTCTGCTGATAGGCCAATCCTCCCAACGTCGCGGTATCGAAAGTGCTGAACGGATGAAAAGGGCTGCGTTTTATTTGGGTCCGTTGAATGGCTGCATTCAGGAAGCTGATATCGAAAGCCGGGTTGTGGCCGACCAAGATTGCCCGTGTGCAATTATTACGTTTGACGGCTTCTTTAATCGGCTTAAACAGCATGTGTAGCGCATCTTTCTCTTCGATAGCCATCCGAAACGGATGGTGCGGATCGATCTTGTTAAATTTGAGAGCGGCTTCGTCCAGTTCGGCGTTTTTAAAGGGAATGACATGTGTTGTATAACGTTCGGTTACTTCCAGGTCGCCGTTGCCGTTATATTCAACAATAACCGCGGCAATCTCCAGTAATGCATTTTTTTTTGGATTAAATCCGGCTGTTTCTATGTCAATGATTACCGGAAGGAAGCCCCGGAAACGTTTGTCTAAGGGAATTGCAGGTGTATCCATTTTGTGAGTTATGCCAAGATGTGTTGAAATGATGAGTAATAAATGCGGCGATTTATGATATGTTACGCGAAAATCAATAACAGCGTTGTGGAGAAAATGTAATGCGGCAGAAAAAATTAATCACTCAACTCGGATGTCTTGTTTTGTTGGGTGCGCTGGGTGGGTGTGCAACTTCCGCTAAAGATCCTCAGGATCCATTTGAAGAATGGAATAGAGGCGTGCAGACGTTCAACGATAATCTTGACGAGTATGCAATGAAGCCTGTTGCCAAAGGCTATCAGTGGATAACGCCATCGTTTGTTGATCGCGGCGTGACTAATTTTTTCAGCAATATTAATGATATTGGCGTAACTATTAATGACTTGTTGCAGTTCAAAATCGAACAAACCGGTATGGACGGATCGCGATTTCTCGTGAATACCGTCGCCGGTCTTGCCGGTTTTATTGATGTCGCAGAGATGATCGACTTGCCCAAGCATAATGAAGATTTTGATCAAACCATGGGCGTCTGGGGTGTGCCGGCAGGCCCTTATCTGGTGTTGCCGTTTTTCGGGCCAAGCTCTCCTCGGGGAGTGGGCGGCCTGATCGGCGATGCGGCGATGAATCCGATCAGCTATATTGATAGTGGGGCAATCACCGGCGGCTTGTTTGCGTTGAATGCCGCCGACTTACGTGCAGACAACTTGGCTACTGAAAAAATTGCTACAGAAGCGGCCGTAGACCGGTATGCGTTTTTTAAGAGCGCTTATTTTCAACATCGTGAATACCTGATCCACGATGGCAACCTGCCGGAAGGACATGATTTGCTGGAGCTTGATAAGGAGTTTAATGAGGATAATTTGGGGCCGATTAAGCCTTACTAATCCATACCTTTAAGGATCCACGAAAGGGCCGGTAGTTATGCACCGGCCCTTTTTTGTGGGTAATATCCAGGTTATTGCAATTTCCAGGGTAATGCTTCATTAGCCTTCAACGGCGTAATCGACAGGTCATTTTTCCCGTAAACAGGCGGCACTTTCCAGGCGGTTTTTTCCAGCGTGACTGTACCTGAATTTCTGGGCAGCCGGTAAAAATCAGCGCCGTAAAAACTGGCGAAAGCTTCCAATTTATTCAGTGCATCCGCCCGTTCGAATGCTTCCGCGTAAAGTTCCAATGCCGCATGGGCGCTGTAACAACCGGCGCAACCGCAGGCGTTTTCTTTTAACGAAGTCAGGTGCGGCGCGCTGTCTGTACCCAAAAAGAATTTTGGATTGCCGCTGGTCGCAGCTTCGACTAATGCCAGACGGTGCGACTCGCGTTTGATGATCGGCAGGCAGTAATAGTGCGGCTTGATGCCGCCGGCCAGAATCGCATTGCGGTTAAAAAGCAAATGTTGGGGTGTGATGGTTGCGGCAATATTGGGAGTGGAAGCCAACACAAACTGCACGGCTTCAGTTGTGGTCACATGCTCGACCACGATGCGTAAGCCAGGAAAATTGCGGGTGATGTCGCTTAGGTAGGTGTCGATGAACACCCGCTCCCGGTCGAAAATATCGCAAGCGTCGTCGGTTACTTCGCCATGAATCAGCAAGGGCTGGTCATGCCGCTCCATTGCCGCCAATAGCGGATAAATAGCCTTGATGTCGGCAACACCGGAATCGGAGTTAGTGGTGGCTCCTGCCGGATAAAGTTTGAAGGCATGGATATGTTCGCATTCGGCGGCTTTTTTGATTTCAGCCGTTGTCGTCGAGCCGGTCAGGTAAAGCGTCATCAGCGGCGTAAAATCCAGGTCCGCAGGAACTGCGGCTAAAATTTCTTCCCGATAAATCAAAGCCTGAGCCACCGTCGTAACCGGCGGCTTGAGGTTGGGCATGATGATCGCGCGGGCAAATTGCCGCGCGGTATGGGGCATGACAGTTTTTAAAACAGCGCCGTTTCTGACATGCAAATGCCAGTCATCCGGCCTTGTGATGGTTAATGTTTTCATTATTGGAGTTAAATTCTGTAAAATAGGCGGTTATTTTATAGTAAGTGCCTTGAAAAATTAAACGCAGCACTTATCGTAGCTATTATTTCTTATTATCGGAGCGATAAATGCCAATATACGAGTACCAATGTCAATCATGCGGTCATGAGCACGAAGCGTTACAAAAACTCAGCGCCGAGCCCCTCGTTATCTGTCCAGCCTGTAGCAAGCCGGAATTAATGAAAAAGATTTCTGCAGCCGGCTTCAGATTAAAAGGCAGCGGCTGGTACGAAACCGATTTTAAAAGCGGCGCCAAGAAGAATGTCGCCGGCGAAGCCAGTTGTTCGCCTTCCGGCGGCTGTCCGGCCGGCAACTGCAAAAGTTAATAAAACAGGCGCAAGACACAAGGTGAAAGACAACGAACACGCTTTCGCCTTGAGCCTTTCGTCTTTTGCTTTTTACCTTAACTAAATCAACAGGGAAAATTTATGCGTACTCACAAGTGCGGAGAATTAAACACACAACAGCTAGGCGAAACGGTTTCAATCTGCGGTTGGGTACATAGACGCCGAGATCACGGCGGCGTTATTTTTATCGATCTGAGAGACCGCGCCGGCTTGGTGCAAGTTGTGGTTGATCCCGACGTGGCTGAAACCTTCGCGACGGCTGAAAGCGTCCGCAGTGAATATGTATTACAAATTACCGGCTTGGTTCGCGACCGTCCGGCAGGCACGGTTAATCCCAACATGCATTCCGGCGCGATTGAGGTATTGGCTAAAAACATCGTCGTGCTGAACGAGTCGGAAACCCCGCCGTTCCCGGTCGAAAGCGAGATCGAGGTCAACGAGGAACTGCGTTTGCGCTATCGCTATATCGACTTGCGCCGCACCGAGATGCAGGAAAAGATGAAGGTGCGCCGCGACGTGACGCGGGTGTTAAGAAATTTTCTCGACGACAACGAGTTTTTCGAGATCGAAACGCCGTACCTAACCAAAGCGACTCCAGAAGGCGCGCGCGATTACATCGTGCCGAGCCGCACCCACGAAAATTCGTTTTTCGCGCTGCCGCAATCGCCGCAATTGTACAAACAAATCCTGATGGTCGCGGGCATGGACCGTTATTATCAAGTCGTGCGCTGCTTCCGCGACGAAGACTTGCGCGCCGACCGTCAGCCCGAATTCACCCAGCTGGATATCGAAACTTCGTTCATGGATGAAAACGAGATCATGCATGTCATGGAGGAAATGATCCGCCAGTTGTTCATTAAAGTGATCGGCGTAAACCTGGGCGACAAATTTCCGCGTATGACGCATCAGGAAGCCATCTCCCGTTACGGCGTCGATCGTCCCGATTTACGGATTTCGCTGGAATTGGTCGATGTTGCCGAGGACATGAAAGACGTCGATTTCCAAGTCTTCTCGGCGCCGGCTAACGATCCGAAAGGCCGCGTCGTTGCAATGCGCGTACCGAATGGCGGCGAATTAAGCCGTAAAGACATCGATGCGTTAACGAAATATGTCAGCATTTACGGCGCAAGAGGCTTGGCTTATATCAAAGTCAACGACCTGTCGGCCGGTGTCGACGGTTTGCAATCGCCTATCGTTAAATTCGCTCCTGCGGAAGTTTGGGACAGTGTGTTGGCCAAAACCGGCGCGCAAAACGGCGATTTGATCTTTTTCGGCGCGGATAAAGCGAACATCGTTAATGAAGCGATGGGCGCATTGCGGGTCAAGTTGGGGCATGATTTGAACCTGCTGCAAGGCGACTGGAAACCGGTTTGGGTGGTTGACTTCCCGATGTTCGAATGGGATGAAAAAAGCGGTCGTTACAATGCGATTCATCACCCGTTCACCGCGCCAAGTTGCTCGGTTGAAGAGTTGGTCGTCAATCCGGGTGCGGCATTATCGCGCGCTTACGATTTGGTGTTGAACGGCACCGAAGTCGGCGGCGGTTCGATTCGTATCAACCGCAGCGCTATGCAGCAAACCGTGCTTGAGATTTTAGGCATCGGCGAAGACGAAGCCAGGGAAAAATTCGGCTTCCTGCTGGATGCATTGAAGTACGGTGCGCCTCCGCATGGCGGTTTGGCGTTCGGCCTTGACCGTCTGGTCATGTTGATGACAGGATCAACCTCTATTCGCGACGTGATTGCTTTCCCCAAGACCCAATCGGCGGCTTGTCCGTTGGTCAGCGCACCGGCGGTCGTCACCGATGAGCAGTTGAAGGAACTGGGCATCAGGTTGATTAAACCTGCGGGAAAAGAGAAAGTTAAGGACTAAAAAGCTTTTTTATTCACCACGAAGGCACGAAGGACACGAAGTTTTATTTCTTCGCGCTCTTCGTGCCTTCGTGGTGAAATGCTTTTATGGATTGACCTACCAAGCCGGTTGCTATGTATGGTATGAACAAATATTACAGAGAAAGCAAATATGGCTAAATGCCCAATATGTAATTCAAGAAAAGGGAAAAGACAGTGTGTAATCGCTAATGGATTAGTGTGTAGCTTGTGCTGCGGAACTATCCGCAAAGAAGATTCCTGTTTAGAGTGCTCATATTATCAAAAGCCGAAACGGAAATATAACGAAGTGCCGTCTTTTACGACCAATCAAGTACATGAAAGTGATGTATTGACGGGTTATAGCAATGCCATTGAAGGCGCTTTTTGTGCTTACGATATTGAAAATAACAAGACTTTAAACGATGCCGATGCCATCAGAATCCTTGAGCTGCTGATTGATAAATATCATTTTAAAGACACTGAAATAAACTGCGACAGCTCGTTCCTATCGGCGGGATTCAATTTTGTCGATGCCGTGATAGGCAGGGATTTAGCCGGTATTGATGGGCTGGAATTGGTGAAATTGTTGTGTATTCTTCATGCTGTTGTGAAAAGACTAACCAAGACCGGCAAAGAATACATGAATATTATTCATAGCTATGCAGGTTAAAAAATCGGTTCGTATCTGCCGGTTTTAAGCGATTATAGATTTTTAAGGTTTCTCCCTCTTAGGGCACAAACGCCATATTCTGCCGATGTTAAGCAGTAAACTAACCTCAAAATTCTCCGCAGAGGAGTTTCATTTATGACCAATACCCCATTCCCGATTCAAGATTACGCCTTACTCAGCGATGAGGAATGCGATGCGCGGATTATCGCCGCCAAAGTCAAGCTTGGCCGCCGTTGCGTGGTGCTCGGGCATCATTATCAGCGCGATGAAGTGTTCAAGCATGCCGATTTTTCCGGCGACTCGTTAAAGCTGTCCAGGGATGCGGCGCAATCCGACGCCGAATACATCGTGTTTTGCGGCGTGCACTTTATGGCCGAAGTCGCCGATATATTGTCCCGTCCCGAGCAGATCGCCATTTTGCCGGACATGGCGGCGGGCTGTTCGATGGCCGACATGGCCAATCTGCTCAAGGTGCAAAAGTGCTGGGATGAATTGGCGCAAGTAATCGATGTGGAGGCCGAGGTTACACCCGTTACCTATATCAACTCTGCGGCCGATCTTAAATCCTTTTGCGGCCAGCATGACGGCATCGTCTGCACCTCATCCAACGCCCAGAAGATTTTGGAATGGAGCTTTGCCAAAAAACGGAAAGTGCTGTTTTTCCCCGACCAGCATCTGGGGCGCAATACCGGTTACCGGATGGGCATACCGCTGGAGGCTTTGGTGGCCTGGGATTTCAACAAGCCGATGGGCGGCTTAACCGAACAGCAAATCCGCAACGCCAAAATCATCCTTTGGAACGGCTATTGCTCCGTACATCAGGTATTCAAGCCGGAACATATTGACGAATTCCTTAAACGTTACCCGGAAACCAAGGTTATTTCGCACCCGGAAGCCGCATTCGAGGTGTGCCAAAAAGCGGATTACATCGGTTCCACCGAGTACATTTTAAAAACGGTCCGCGAAGCCGAAGCCAACACCCGGTGGCTGGTGGCGACGGAACTCAATCTGGTCAACCGCCTGCACGACGAATGCAAGGCGCAGGGTAAAAATGTTCATTTCATGTCGCCTACATTGTGCATGTGCTCAACTATGTTCAGGACAGACCCGCAGCATTTGGCCTGGGTGCTGGAGAACCTGGCCGCAGGCCATGTAGTTAACCGGATTACAGTGCCCGAGGACGTGGCGAAGTACGCCAAGAAAGCGCTGGACAACATGTTGGGAGTTATGTGATGTCGATAGATTTTAATCGTTTAAAGCATTTTTCGATGACATATGTGTTCATTGATGATGAAGATATAGCCTGCGAATATGAGCAAACAGAGCAAAATCCGGTCGTAGCCCCCGATGGCAACAGTGTCAGTTTCACCTTGAAAAATATCGATCAAGACGAAGACAAAGAGTGCTATTCGGTCGTTCTGGTAAAAGAAAGTGATGACGAGTTTTACATCAAATCCGATTATTTTGACGATGCGGCTGAGCCTTATCCTCTGGATGTTGAAATTTCCGATGACGACGTAAAGTTTATTCTGGAGGGTGAGGATGAGGTGATGTATTTATACGGGTTTTCCGAATAAATCGGTTGCTTAGGGCGAATCTGATAAAAGCTAAAGTCAAAAACAAGATAGCCCGATTGCCGCCAAACATAATGAAACAGCGGAACAGGGCGTTAAAAGGTGGTTTTCAGCTTGTCGGCTTCGATTGCCGCGCCGCGGAAAAAGTTACAAAAATTTTAACGTTATTTGGGTTCCGTTTGTTGGGGCGGCGCCGTTTCATCAGTACTTGGCGATGTGCTTTCGGCCTCCGGTGGCGTGCCTTGCGTGTTTGG
Source organism: Methylobacter sp. Wu8 (assembly GCF_036440755.1). NCBI lineage: Bacteria > Pseudomonadati > Pseudomonadota > Gammaproteobacteria > Methylococcales > Methylococcaceae > Methylobacter > Methylobacter sp. Wu8. The sequence goes on from NZ_JAZGVT010000073.1 coordinate 156,173, forward strand.
GTCGCCGCCTTCGGTTTGCAAAATCTCCTGCTCGGTTTTTTTGTTCATAACGATAATGGAAATTCGCCGGTTAATCGGATCCAGCGGTTCGGTGGTGGCGCTGTAGTGAACACTGGACGATAACCCGATAACTCTTAAAACCTTTTCCTCGGCAAGCCCCCCTTGATTCAATTCGTACCGAGCGGCATTGGCCCGGTCGCTGGAGAGTTCCCAATTGGTATATTTCTTTTGATTGGGCGGAAAAGGCCGTGCATCGGTATGGCCGTTTATGCTGACTTTATTGGGTAATTCGTTGATGGCCGGAGCCAGCGCCCTTAAAAGCAATTTAATTTGCGGTTCGGGTTCGGCACTAGCCAGTTTATACATGGGCCTGTTCTGCGCGTCAACAATCAAAACCCGTAAGCCTTCGGAGGTTATTTCCAGTTTAATTTGATCCTTGAACTCGGTTAATTCTGGAGTTGTATCGATTTTATTCTGGATTTTTTCCTTCAGATTCTCGAGCTTTTCCCGCTCAATTTCTTCGGCTTTCTGTTCTATTTCCTCTGCCGTCATTTCCTTCTCTTCCGGTGTCAGGCCTTTGTCAACCTGGCCTTGATCTTGTGACGTGAGATCCGCTCCGCCCGCTTGAATTATGCTGGTGCGATCGCCGATATCGGCTCCTCTTTCTTCAGCGGACGCTTTAAAAGGATCTTGAAAGTATTCGGCAATGCCTCGGCGTTCCGGTTCGGTGGTTGTACCCAACAGCCACATCAGTAAAAAAAAAGCCATCATGGCGGTTACAAAATCGGCGTAAGCCAGTTTCCACACGCCGCCATGAGATTCATGGCCGCCTTTTTTGATTTTTTTTATGATGATCGGTTGTTGGTCGGCCATTTTTTAACCTTTATTGGCTCTTAACTGTTCTTCCAGTTCCAGAAAGCCGGGACGCATGGAGGAAGAAATCATCGTGCGCATATATTCCGCAGTCATGGCCGGCGATACGCCTTTGGCGCAACACAGCAAGCCTTTTTGGGCGCATTTATAGACGTTGCCTGACGCTTCGGAACGTTCCCCCATGACCGCAGCGACGGGGCCGACAAAACCATAGGAAAGTAAAATACCCAAAAATGTACCCACCAGGGCCGCGGCGATCAATTTGCCCAACTCTGAGGGCGGAATACCGACTGATTCCATGGTATGCACGACGCCCATTACCGCCGCGACAATCCCAAAGGCCGGCATGCCGTCAGCGATATTCTGGATGGCTTTGACCGGCGCATGGGCTTCTTCATGATGGGTTTCGAGTTCCTGATCCATCAGTTCTTCCAGCGCATAGACCTCAACGCCGGTTACAATCAGGCGAAGGTTGTCGCAGATAAATTCCAATAAATGGTGATCGCCGAGAATTCTGGGCGTAAAGACCGGGCTGCTTTTCGGATCGTCGATAATACTTTCCAGCGATAATAAGCCTTCCTTGCGTGTTTTGGTGGTGATCGCATAAAAACACAACAGCAGCTCAAGGTAATAGGCTTTATTGTACGGGGTGCTTTTTAAGGTGGCGGTGGCCTGACTGATAGCCTCTTTGATTACATTTATGGAGTTTCCGCACACGAAAGCGCCCAAGGCCGCTCCAATAATGATCACAAATTCAAAGGGCTGAAAAAGAACGCCGGGGTGTCCGCCGGCCCCCATAAATCCGCCCATGATTGAGATAGAGAGGATCAAATATCCGACAATAACTAACATGTGTTCTCTTTATGTGCTTGGTTTATATTGAAAAAAACTAAATATCATGCGATAGCCGCTGATGTTTAAGCAACGCTCACGGCATGATTATATATCGGGTGACACCAAAACCGATTTTAAATCCGAACTTTTGCTGTTCCATAACCGTAAGCTTATTTTAACTTGAATTTGAAATTCAAGGGTCAATCTTTCACTGCCTTGTTTTTCTTGAGTATGTACGGGTTTAGAACGCGGGCATCACAGACAAAGACGTGGTCCAAAGCCGGGTAATCAAGGCGGCGAAAGCATGAAAGAGAGGTCCCCTCATGAAGCCGTTCGCAATCTTTGCGGAGTTATTTTGTAATGCCAATAGACTAGGAAGCGCTGATTGCCTTTTCGTTGCGCATGAACGAAAACGGTTTGTTCAGGGCTTCCCTATGCTTGATCGATTAATAACCGGGCAAATTCTTCGGCGGGTAAGGGCTTGCTTTTGATGTAGCCTTGATAGGTATCGCAGCCTTTTTCCCGCAAAAATGCCAGTTGCTCAAGCGTTTCAACGCCTTCGGCCAACACCTTGAATCCTAGAATATGCCCCATCGCGACTATCGTCGCGGTGATTTCCATGTCGTCTTGCAGCGAGGGAATATCATCGATAAAGCTTTTGTCGATTTTCAGTACGTCCAGAGGGAAGCGCTTTAGATAAGCCAGCGACGAATAGCCGGTGCCGAAGTCGTCAATCGCAAGACGGACGCCCTGGGCGCGCAAATTATTGAGCACCTCGACGGCTTTGTCTTCATTCTCCATTAAGCCGCTTTCAGTGAGTTCCAGTTCTAATAGTTCGGCGGGGAAACCGGTCTCGTGCAAAACATCGGCTACCAGAGCGCTGATGTCGCTACGGCGGAATTGGTGTGGGGAGACATTGACCGCTAAAGTTAATGACGGCAAACCGGCGTCTATCCAGCGCCTGCCTTGCCGGCAAGTCTCGCGCAACACCCAGGCGCCGATTTCAACGATCAGCCCGGTTTCTTCGGCAATGGAGATGAAGCTGGATGGCGAAATCAGTCCCTCGGTGGGATCTTGCCAGCGTACCAAGGCTTCGGCGCCGATTATCAGGCCGCTGTCGATGTCTATTTGCGCCTGATAATAGACGCACAGCTCCCGCTGTTCAGTGGCGCGGCGCAGACGGGTTTCCAGCGCAATACGTTCGCGGGCGATAATGGTGAATTCTTCCGAAAAATAGGCAAAACAACCGCGGCCTTCATCTTTCGCTCTATAGAGTGCAATGTCGGCGTTATCCAGCAGCGCTTCGGGGCTGTCGCCATGCTGGGGAAACAAGCTGATCCCTATGCTGGCGCCTATTCTGACCTTTCGGTTCGGCTCATCAGGATTGGCATTGTTATTTTGCAGCAACTCAAAAGGCTTGCTTAAGTCGGCGACGATTTCTTCCGCGACCCGCGCTGCATCTTCCGGGTGTGTAATATCTTCCAGCAGCACGATAAACTCGTCACCACCCAAACGAGCGACCATGTCAACCTCGCGCAACCTTGACTTGATGCGGGCGGCAACCTGTTGCAGTAACGCGTCACCCGCCAAGTGCCCCATGCTGTCATTGACCGCTTTGAAGCGATCCAGATCGAGCATCAGCAACGCCAGTTGTTTGCCGTCACGCCGCTCCATATCAATGCTGTGCTTCAGACGTTCCCACATCAGGCGGCGATTAGGCAGTGCGGTGAGCGGATCGTAATAGGCCAGATTGTGAATGGTTTCTTCCGCTTCCTTGTCTTTGGTGATGTCGGTGAAGGCGCCGACATAGTTGCTGATCTTGCTATTCGCATCGCTAACCGCAGTGATGATCAGCCATTCGGGGTAGATTTCCCCATTTTTGCGTTTATGCCAGATTTCGCCTTCCCAGCAGCCATCCTGTTGCAGGCTGTGTTGCAGTGCTTGGTAGAAGTGCGCATTATGACGGCCCGAGTTAAGCAAAGCACCGGTTTGCCCAATGGCTTCTTCGGGACTATAGCCGGTGATACGGGTAAACGCCTTGTTGACCTTCAAAATAACCTGATCGGCATCGGTGATGAACATGCCTTCTTGCGATTCAAAGGCGGTTGCGGCGATGCGGAGTTCGGCTTCCGCCCGTTTTTGTTCGCTAACGTCGCGAAAACTCCATACTCTGCCGACTACTTTGTTGTTAATCAGTTTGGGGATGGAATAGCGTTCGACAATTTTTCCATCCTTAAACTCAATAATATCGAAAGAATGAGCTTCGGGAGTTGCATACAGCTCGATTACCTTATTTGAGAAAGCTTCGGTATCTTTGATTTGATCGGGGCCGTACAATAATTCTATGCTGCCGTCTTTAGCGCCAATTTTGGCGGCTGCAACTTCATTGGGGATTTGCCATAGATCAATAAATTTTTGGTTATACAGCAGCCAATTATTGTGTAGATCCACGGCCAGAATGGCCTCGCCGGTGGATTCCAATGTGGCTTTTAGTATCGACAGGGATTCCGCTATTTGCATCGTTGACCGGTTCCGTTCGATCACCAACTGCGCCAGACCGGCATAGTGCTTAATCAGGCTGATTTCGGCATCGGTTGATTGCACCAGCCAGTTCTCCATCGGTGTCGGCGCTTTCTTCATCCCTGGTGGTCGGCCGCATTGGTTCCCTACCATGTGCGACACTCCTTCCATCCCTGGAGGTCGATGATAGAAAGCGAAAGTTCCTAGCACGCGGCCTTGATTGTTTTTAATTGGATGCGACCAGCAGGCGTGTAAATTGGCTTGCTTGGCGAGATCACGATACGGTTCCCAATAGGGGTGGTGTTGTATATCTTCAACGATGACAGTCTTGCCGAGATACGCAGCCGTACCGCAGGAACCTACGCCATCGCCGATTTCCAAGCCATCAATGGCTTGACTGTAAAAATCGGGTAAACTTGGCGCCGCACCGTGGCGCAGATGTTTATTGTCGTTATCCAGCAGCAAAATTGAGCACAATAGGTCAGGGTGCAGCGCTTCAATTTGACGCGCTAACTCATCTAATATGTTGTGGAGATCGTCCTCTCGATTAATTAATTGCAGAATTTGATTTTGCAGGGCCAGTTCGTCGGTACGGCTGCGTAATTTGTTTTCAACGGCCTTGCGTTCGGTTATGTCGCGCCAACAGACATGGGTAATAAGCTCGCCATTCACTGTCATTGGCGTTAGGGACACTTCTACAGGAAAGTGCGATCCATCGGCCCTGATGTGCAGCCATTCAAATCGGTGATAACCCACTTTCCGGGCTGTAGCTATCATTTCAGCCGCTTTTTGATCCGATGGTTGTCCATCGGGCTGATAGGCGGGAGATATTTCATCGGGCCGGCAATTAATGAGTTCCGATTTTGACTTAAGACCCAGCTGGATTAACGTAGCGGCATTGCAGTCGATGAATCGCCCCTCTTTGATCAGTAAAACAGGGTCGTTGGAATCTTCAAACAGGTGCCGGAATGCGTCCTCGCTCTCGCGTAGCGCAGCTTCCGCTTGCTTCCGTTCGGTAACATCCTGGACGGTGCCTATCAGTTGTGCGGGATTGCCGGTTTTGCCGTACTCGATGTCGCCATGATCAACTACCCAGCGTGATTTGCCATCGCTGGGTCGGATGATGACATATTCCATCGAAAATCGTTCGTGGGTATGGATTATTTTCTGGAAGTGATCCAGCACAGACTGTCGGTGCTCAGGATCAATCAATGCAGCCCAATTGGGAATATCCCGTTCAAAGCGCGCGTCGATGCCGAAAATCTGATCGAACAGGGGCGAACTTTCCCAGCGCCCTGTCGCCAGGTCGGTCACATAGTAGCCTATGCCTGCCGTCTCATGGGCCAAACGTAAAAGATTTTCGTTGCGAGCGGCTATTTTATTTTTTCGTTTTAACGATCTATAGGCGGCTAATAGGCTCAAGGTGATAACGCCGGTCAGCAGGGTAATGATTACGGCGATTTTGAGATATTGGATCAGCTTTTCCTGGTCGGCTTTGGGGTTTGGATCATAGCTGAAACCTTGTAAAAATTTATCGTTTTCAACCATGCCCGCCTTGACGAATGTTTCCGCCATGTGCCGCCAGCGCCAGGGATTCATGTGTCCCAGGTCGATGACGTCCGGTATGATCAAGGAGCGTATGGCGTCGGCTTCAAACTCAAGGTGTTCTCTGGATTTATTGGTTTTGTATTTATTGAGCAACAGGGTAATGATTTCCCGCGGGTGATCCATTGCGTAATACCAGCCTTCAAGGCTGGCCTGGCGGAATGCCTTTACGCGTTCAGGATGATGTTTCAGCTCGTTTTCCGTTGTAAACAGAATGTCGCTGTAGAAATCGATACCGTAGTTGCGCGGATTGAGTACGTTGAACTCAACGCCTTGTTGCTTTAGAAAAAAAGGTTCATTGCTTAGATATGAATTAAACGCGTCGGCTTTACCGTCAATCAAATCACGAATTTCATAACTGCTGGGGATGGCTTGAATGCGGCTTATATCTATACCTTCATTATTGAACATGGCGACAAAATCGGCGTCGACAGCCTGATTCAATAGCATGACTCTTTTCCCGATCAAGTCGTCAGGCGAGGAGATTCCGGTATCTTTTCGGGCGATTAATACGGAAGGGGAGTGTTGATAGATCGCAGCCAAGGCGACAAGCGGCGCGCCGCGCAAGCGTTCCAGCAGTAATTCGCTGTTGGCCTCGCCGTATTGGGCGCGGCCTTGAAGAACTTCCTGCACCGGTTTTTTTTCCGGGCTGCCTTCGTCGATAATAACGTCGAGTCCGGCTTCTTTGTAATAGCCTTTTTCTAAGGCCGCATAGTATCCGGCAAATTGAAATTGATGATGCCAGCGTAACTGTAGATGGATGGGTTCAGCCGACGCCAAAAAGCAAGGACAGATCAATGCCATAACAAGTATGGCACGGGTTCGCATCATATTAAGGTAATCCGCTTTCTATGCTTGATAGTCATTTTTGTAACTTCTTACTAATAACAGGTAAATTCACAAAAAAACCGATTAGAAAAACTTAAAAAAACTTCACCACGAAGACTGAAGGACACGAAGTTTTATTCTTTCGTGTCCTTCGTGGTGAATAAAAGACTTTTAATCGCCTATTTACCAGTATTCCGCACTTAGCCGAGTCACCTTGCGGTTTATCCGAAGTTACGGAGTTATTTATTAATCAGTTTACGAACACGGTCAATAATCAATTGGCGATTAATTATCAGCACATAACTTAATAACCCCAGAATTAAACCGAATAGCAAGTTTCCAACAAAAGAGCTTTCCTGTTCAGCTTCAGGCGTTGCGTCCGTCCGTTTGGGTTGCACGGTTTGCACCGCAACTTTTGACGGTTGGTAGCTTGCCTTCAGGTCAGGCAGGCCTAAGCTGCGCCACTCGTCATAGTCTTGCCAGATCGGGTAATCGCGTTTCCACATGCCTTTGGTGAAATAGGGCGCAAGGCTCATGCCATGCGATTTGGGAATACCTTTTTCATCAAGGAAGCCGTCGTAAACGACCAGGCTGATGTCGCCGCCTTCGCCAACGCCGTTAGTGGTAAACGCTTTCTCAACATGGTCATGGAACATCCAGATGCCTTGGCCAAAGCTGTGCAATCCGTCATCGATGCCGCTTAATTCCAGGTCCAGACGCTGCGCAGGCACCATGGTGTGTACATCGCGCTGGATATATGAGCCGGGTCCGTTATCGACGCCGTCATAATGAGTTATGGTCGGCTTGTGGCCGTGGATATGCACAGCCATGGCTTCGGTGTGACCGTTCAGTATCCGCAGTTTAACTTTTTCATCCTGTTTCATTTCAATCAATGATTCCCTTAGGGTGTAAGGGAAGGAACGGCCATTGAGCATGAAATAATCATCGGTGGCATCGGTGGTGTCGTATTCCATGTTCATATGCTTGGCAATCAGCCGTGGGTCGTTGGCCGAGCGGGCAATAAGCTCATGCAATTCCCTGTCCGCCGATTCATAATGCAAATCATATTCCCGCGCATATTTTTCGAGCACAGCAACCGATGGATGACGCACTTGACCTGCGCCGACATTAAGGGTTTGCGGCCAGTTGTTGGGGCGGTTTTCCTCAACGATGAAAATACCCTGTAAGCCCATTGGAATGTGGGTGTGTGGCTGAACATGGCAATGGTAATACATGGTGCCCGGTTGGCGCGGTTTGATCACGTAGGTTTTGCTTTGTCCGGGCATCGTATCCATGTTGCTGGTTTGTCCGACGCCATCATTGCCCACACCGGCATGGTCCATGAACGGATGGTCGATACCGTGTAAATGGATGGAATGCGGTAAATAATGAGTGTTTTCCAGAACCAGCCAGACCACGTCATCCTGTTCGACACGGATTACCGGAGACGGTACGCGCAACAGGGGGTTGGCGATCGGCTCGTAGATGCTTAGCGTGGACATGTCGCGGGTTTTTGGAGCGAAAACCCAAAAAGTCGGTTGGATGCCAGGCGCTATGTCGAAGGTGGTGGTAGGGTCTTTCATGTCCGGTGAATGACCGTTGAGTTCGGCAACTTCAAGCTTGATGATGATTTTATCCGGGTCGCCGTCGCCGTCGATGTCGTCGGATAGGGTAATCGCATCGGCTGCGAGCTGAGTCTCCATCAGTGTCGTCATGGAAATGCCGTTGGTACCCTTTACAAAGGCGGCGATATCGGCCGGATTGTCGGGATTACAGAGCCGTGAAGCTTGTATCGCAACACCATCAATGACTTGTGCTTCACGCCATTTGGCGGGGGTGAAGTCGGAACAGACTTCTTCTACCGCTCCCATGTCCACTTTGGCCGAAGGAGGTAAATCGCTGGCCGCTTGACTCCAAGGATGCATAAGGAGCAGGGTGGCGCTCCCAATAAAGGTAAGAAGGTTTTTACGCATACGACGACCTCAGAAAAAACATTAAATAAAATGGCGCACCGCCACACAAAGCGGAGGGTTTTTTAACGCCGCCATTTTAACTGAATATCAACGAGAATTCATGTTTAACGCTAGAATAAGACTAAATTGCCATGAGCTGTTCGCCGAATCCGTATGTGATGCCATGATTGTACGGAAGAATTATTACCAACCGATGAAAACGCATGCGGGCAGCCGCTTGCCGACAAAAGAGCGAAATAAATGAATTCTCAAACAACGACGTCCGGGCTCGATGACTTGATCTTCGATAACCGTTTTATACGCGAGTTACCTGCCGACTATGAAACCGTTAATAATCGCCGCCAGGTTCTTAGCGCCTGTTATTCGCGGGTGTCGCCAACCAAAGTCGCCGATCCGCGGATGGTTGCTTATTCCAGGGAAGTTGCAGAACTGCTGGATTTGAGCCCGGAAGATTGCGAGTCGGCCGATTTTACCCAGGTATTTGCCGGTAATCGCTTGTTGCCCGGCATGGAGCCTTACGCAACCTGCTACGGCGGTCACCAGTTCGGCAACTGGGCGGGACAGCTCGGTGACGGCCGCGCGATTAATCTGGGCGAAGTAGTCAATCGCCAAGGCGAGCACTGGACCTTGCAGCTGAAAGGCGCGGGCGAAACGCCTTATTCAAGGAATGCTGACGGTTTGGCGGTGCTGCGCTCCTCGGTGCGCGAGTTTTTGTGCAGCGAAGCCATGCATCATCTGGGCGTGCCGACCACGCGGGCATTGAGCTTGATACTGACCGGCGAGGAAGTTATCCGGGATATGTTTTACAACGGCAATCCGCAGCCCGAACCGGGCGCGGTAGTTTGCCGGGTTGCGCCATCGTTTACCCGCTTTGGCAACTTCCAGATTTTTGCCGCCAGGGGCGAGATAGAGCTGCTGAAAAAACTGGTCGATTACACCATCCGCACCGACTTTCCGCATTTGGGCGAGCCGTCATTCGACGTTTATCTCAAATGGTTTGAAGAAGTCTGCCGCAGAACGGCGGAAATGATCGTGCACTGGCAGCGCGTCGGCTTCGTTCACGGCGTGATGAACACCGACAATATGTCGATACTCGGCCTCACCATAGACTACGGTCCCTACGGCTGGCTGGAAAATTACGACCCCAACTGGACGCCCAACACCACCGATGCGGCGGACCGCCGCTACCGTTTCGGCAACCAGCCGCAAATCGCTTTCTGGAATTTGGGGCAGCTGGCCAATGCGATCTATCCGCTGATAGAACAGGTTGAGCCCCTGCAACAGGCGATTAATGCCTATAAAGACACCTTTGAGCGGGGCTGGCAAAAAATGGTCGCCGACAAGCTGGGGCTTAATGCCTATGATCCGGCTACCGATAAGGAATTACACACCGAGCTGTTGATCCTGTTGCAAACGGTCGAAACGGACATGACCATTTTTTACCGCAAGCTCGGCATGCTGGTCATGGACGCTGAACTCGGCAATGAAGCTTTGATGGCGCCGCTGATGGAAGCCTATTATGTGCCGGAGCAGCTAACCGATGAATACAAGGCCCGTCTTGGCAACTGGCTTAAATCTTACATCAAGCGGGTGCAAAACTCCGGCGTTACCGATGAGGTGCGAATCAAGACCATGAATGCGGCGAATCCCAACTATGTACTGAGAAATTATTTGGCGCAACTGGCGATAGACAAGGCGGAGCAGGGTGATTTTTCGATGGTTAACGAGTTGTTGGAATTATTGCGTCATCCCTATGACGATCAGCCTGGCAAGGAAGAGTTCGCTTTAAAACGCCCGGACTGGGCGAGGCAACGGGCCGGGTGTTCTATGTTGTCGTGCAGTTCTTAATGCGCATGCGGCAACATTTGGACGGAAGGCTTGCCGATCAATGCATTCCGGCGTTGAAACGCCGCTTTATTTGTTTGCCGTCATAATGTTTATGACGGATTCCTCTTCACCTGGGCGGCGTTTGCTTTGCGCGGCCGTAAGGAAGAAGAATCCAGGCTATGAGCTTGATTCTCGATTATTTTATCTTAATCAGTTCCTTGTCGCCGCTGGAAAAGTGGCATTTGCCTACGGTAAATGTGCCGCAATCTTTCGACTCTTCCACCTTCGCGCCGTTCGGGCTAAGTTTGATTTTTAGTTCGCAGAAACTGGCCGAGCTTTCAGAATGTTTTTTCAGCAGCAATTCGTTCTCGCCTGTGCTTTTGGCTTTGCCGGAAATGGTCTCGGAACAGTGGGCGATGCCGGCTTCTTGGGCAGTGGCTTCAAAGTCTACGTCAGCGCTGACGGTGTAATCGTCGTCGATTTTGGTGACTTTTAAGTGGCGCACATAGTCGCCATCGCGCAACACGTAATGATCGGTAGCGGCGTTTACGTTGCCGGAAATCAGCATCGCAACAGTCAGAAACAAACTTTTTTTCATAATGGCGTCTCTCTTTATTTGATTTAAATTTGATCAACATGGGGCGGATGATAGTTCATTGCCGTTCATGCCGTCTTTGAATGTACTTGGCACAACTCGGGGTATTGTACCCCAGTGCAGGCGGTTACTAAAAGGCGGGACAATGATGATTAAAAAACTACACACAGCACACTATGTGTCTGCGCTTGTTCTATAGTCCAAGCGCCAGCCAACTTATGCGATTATAATATTAAGCGTGATTCCAGTTTAGGCTGGCCGAGATTCGTGGCGTGATGCGCCTTAACTGCATATTCCCATACGGCATATGGGAACGGAACATAATGGCTAACAACTTAATTTTCTCTCCTAAAACGCCGCAAAAACAAGATCAAATACTGATCTGGGCGGGCTTAACCGGCTGCGGCGATTCGTTGGCGCTGGCTTCAGCCATTAAAAATGAAGACCGTCTGTTTGTCATGGTCACGCCGGATAATCAGACCGCCTTGCGGCTTGAACATGAATTGTCGTTCTTCTTACAGGGCGAGCACCCCATTTTGAATTTCCCCGATTGGGAAACCTTGCCTTACGATGTTTTCTCGCCGCTGCCGGAAATCATCTCTGAACGGCTCAAAACCTTGGCCTTGTTGCCGCAGGTGAAGCGCGGCGCGCTGGTGGTTTCGGTGACGACGCTGATGCACCGGTTGGCGCCCCGTGAGCATGTTCTGGCCAACAGTTTTGCGGTTAAGGTCGGCGACGATTTTAACCTGGAGCTGAACCGCCTGAAGCTGGAAAGCGTCGGCTATCATTGCGTATCTCAGGTTTACCAGCACGGCGAATTTGCGGTCAGGGGGTCGATAGTCGATTTGTTCCCGATGGGCGGCAAGGCGCCGTATCGCATCGAGTTATTCGATGAGGAAATCGAATCCATCCGTACATTCGACCCTGAAACGCAGCGGTCATTGGAAAAAATTGACCGGATTCAGCTGTTCCCCGCGCGGGAATTCCCGTTTACCGATGAGGCCATCAAGCATTTTCGCCAGGCTTTCAGAGATGCTTTCCCGGAAACTTCGCCGAAAAACCATTTTTATATGGATGTCAGCAAAGGCATCACGCCCGGCGGCATTGAATATTACTTGCCGTTGTTTGTCGATCGAATGGCTACATTGTTCGATTACCTGCCGAAGTCGGCGGTTTTGGTGACGGCGGATAGTTTTGCCGCGACCGCCCAGGCTTTTTATGCCGAAGCCGAAGACCGGTTTCAGCAACGGAAATACGATGTGGACAGACCGTTGTTGAAACCGGAACTGCTGTTTTTATCGACCGATGAGCTGGCGCAAAGAACCGAAGCATTTGCCCGTATTACGCTTGGCGGCATAGCTGCCAAGGATACCGGCAGCATCGTTTTCAACTGCCGTCAGCTGCCCAATGTCACCATCGATGCGAAAGTGGAACAGCCGGCCCTGGCGTTGCAGCAGTTTGTAAATGGTTTTGACGGCAAGATTTTGTTTGTCTCGGAATCGGCAGGACGCCGGGAAGCCTTGATGGACAAATTAAGGCAGTACAAGATTATCGTGAAGCAGGTGGAAAGCTGGGACAAGTTTCTCCAGTCCGAAGTGTCGCCGTGTCTTCTGGTTGCGCCGATGGATCATGGCTTGTGGCTCGAAAATCCGGCCATCGCGATCATCACCGAAAACCTGTTGTCCGGCGAAAAAGTTCAGCAACGGCGCAGGCGGCGCAAGTCCGGGGCGCATGAGCTGGAAAATATCGTCAATAACCTGAATGAACTGACTATCGGTTCGCCGGTCGTGCATCAGGAACATGGCGTCGGCCGTTACTTAGGCTTGCAGACTTTGGAGATCGGCGGAGTCGCGTCGGAATTTTTGACGCTGGAATACGCCAATAACGACAAACTTTATGTACCGGTTTCATCGCTGCATGTGATCGGCCGTTACACCGGCATGAGCGCGGAAAATGCGCCTTTGCACAAACTGGGCGGCGATCAGTGGAGCAAAGCCAAGCAAAAAGCCATTAAGCGTATCCGGGATGTCGCCGCGGAATTGCTGGAGATCCATGCCAAACGGGCGGTCAAGCAAGGCCACGCGTTTGATGTCGAAAATGTCGAATATGCGGCGTTTGCCGACGCGTTCCCGTTTGAAGAAACGCCGGATCAACAGACCGCGATCGAGGCGATATTGGACGACATGGCCAGCCCTCAGCCGATGGACAGGGTGATTTGCGGTGACGTCGGTTTCGGTAAAACCGAGGTGTCGATGCGCGCGGCGTTTATTGCGGTGCAAAACGGCAAGCAGGTGGCGGTCTTGGTGCCGACTACCTTGTTGGCGCAACAGCATTACCAGAATTTCCGCGACCGCTTTGCCGACTGGCCGGTTCGCGTCGAGGTGCTGTCGCGTTTTGTCAGCCCCAAGCAGCAAAAAGAAATTACCGATGACCTGGAGCAGGGCAAGGTCGATATAGTGATCGGTACGCATAAATTATTGTCGAAAGAAATCAAATACAAAGCGCTGGGGCTGGTGGTGATTGACGAGGAACACCGTTTCGGCGTGACGCAGAAAGAACATTTCAAAAAGCTGCGCAATGAACTGGATATGTTGACGCTGACCGCAACGCCTATTCCGCGCACTTTGAATATGGCGATGTCGGGTCTCCGGGATATTTCCATTATCGCCAGCCCGCCGCCTAACCGTCATGCGATCAAGACCTTTATCAGCGAATGGATCGATGCACAGATCAGGGAGGCCTGTTTGCGCGAGATCAAGCGTGGCGGCCAGGTGTTTTTCTTGCATAACGACGTTAAATCGATGGAAAAAATGGCCAGGGAGCTCGAAGCGCTGGTGCCCGAGGCGCGGATCGAGATTGCGCACGGACAAATGCCGGAGCGGGAGCTGGAACGCATCATGCTGGATTTTTATCACCAGCGTTTTAACCTGCTGTTGTGCTCTACGATTATTGAAAGCGGCATCGACATACCCAGCGCCAATACGATCATCATCAATCGCGCCGATAAATTGGGCCTGGCGCAGTTGCATCAGTTGCGCGGCCGGGTCGGGCGTTCGCATCATCGGGCTTACGCCTATTTTGTCGTGCCGCCGAAATCCTTATTGAGCAAAGACGCGATTAAACGGCTGGAAGCGGTCGAGGCATCCGGCGATTTGGGCGCCGGTTTTATGTTGTCGTCGCATGACATGGAAATTCGCGGCGCGGGCGAATTGCTCGGCGATGACCAAAGCGGGCAGATTCAGGAAATCGGTTTTACTCTGTATACCGAGCTGTTGGAGCGCGCGGTCGATGCGCTAAAATCCGGCAAACAGCCGGAGCTCGAAACCCCGATAGACCGGGGGCCGGAAGTCGATCTTCAAGCATCGGCGCTGATCCCGGAAGACTATCTTCCTGATATTCATGGCCGGCTGGTGTTGTATAAGCGCATCTCCAATACCGAAACCAAGGACGATTTACGTGAATTGCAGGTGGAAATGATCGATCGTTTCGGCTTATTCCCCGAGCAGGTAAAGACGTTGTTCAGCGTCGCCGAATTAAAGCAGCAGGCCGAAAAAATGGGCGTCAAGAAAATAGAGGCCAATGCCGGCGGCGGGCGCATTATTTTTTCTGCGACGCCTAATATCAATACCGACCAGCTGATTTCGCTGATACAAACCCAGGCCCAGGTTTATAAATTCGATGGGGCCGACAAGTTAAGGTTCAGTAAACCGTTTGAAACGACCGAGCAGAAGCTTGAGTTTATAACCGGTTTGCTGGATAAATTAACCCTTAAACCGGCGGATAAAAAATGACGATAATTAAAATAATGGCCTACAGTTTGACGGCAATGCTGGTTTTTTTCAGTAACCGGCTTTTAGCTGAAGATGGCGCTTATCAAATAGAGTTGATCATATTCTCGCAAGCGATGCCCAACTCCGAGGTGTTTGAACAGGCCGCCAGCCAGATTAAGTGGCCATCCGCGTTGACGGAACTGAGCGCTTATAAAAAACCGGGTGCTACAACGCTGGATGAGAGTTATGACGCATTATCGAAAGTCCCGGTTTACCGGCCTATCCTGCATGTCGCCTGGATTCAGCCAATTGGCGGCGGAGGGTTAGCCGCTCCCGTGCATATTCAGGGTGCGGACGGCAAGTTGGACGGTTATTTCCAGATGCAACACGATCAGGGCCTGCAAATGACGGTTGATTTGGAGCTGGGTTCTCGTTTTGACGGCGATTCGGGGAAGGCGGTGATTTACCGCTTAAATGAAAAGCGATTCATTAAACTGAATGAGCTCTATTATCTGGATCATCCCAAATTCGGGGCTGTCGTAAAAATCAGTCTTTTATAAAGCCTACACCCAAGTGTGGTGTTGAAAAATTGGAGTATCGGTTTTTTTATGTTATTAAGATCAAGTCGGAATAGAGGCGGTATTAGAATTCCCAGTGAGCAGAGGGGGGTTGTTCTTGCGAGCATTATAGGAGCCTGATTTTAAGGCGGAGGACGGATAACTTTTGGCAAGAAATTGGCCGGATCGGGAATGATCGGTTTTTTTTGAATACGGATATGATTGTTTATCTGATGTTTGATAAAAATAAACTGACTGACAAGTTTGCTAAAGAACCGCAAATGCTTTGTTAGCCGAATAATTAACTGACGATTGCGTGGGTATAGGGCAATTACTGAGGAAAAATAATGAAGAGAAAAGAAATCATTCCGACAAGTAAGGAACGGTTAATGCGGGAGCAGGATTTCATTGTTTCCAAAACTGACCTGACAGGGCGGATTACTTACGGAAACGATATTTTTATCGAGTTTTCGGGATACGAGGAACACGAGCTTTTGGGTAGTCAGCACAACATTATTCGTCACCCTGATATGCCGAGGGCGGTATTTAAGTTGTTGTGGGATTATCTGGCGGAAGACAAGGAGATATTCGCCTATGTTAAAAACATGTCGAAAGATGGCGGGTTTTACTGGGTGTTTACTCACGTAGCGCCGATGAAAGACAAAAACAAACAAAAGATAGGCTACAGCTCTGTGCGCCGTATGCCTAATCCTAAGGCTATTCCGATTGTGACGGATGTGTATCGAGCCATGCTGGATGCCGAACGTAACGCGGGGCCGAAGGATGCTATGGCGGCGTCAGGCGCAGTATTGGGTAATGTATTAAAAGAAAAAGGCGTTACTTACGAGGAGCTTATCAATGTCTTACAGTCACTTTAAGAATAATGAAGCTATCGCCTTAGCGGTAGTCGCTTGTTGCTGGACCGGTTCGTTGGTTTATGGGTGGATGCCTGTTTTGACCGGAGGTAATGTTATCACGCCGTCTTTATTGACGGTGGCATCGGTTTTATCGGTCGTTTGGTGGCGTAAATCAATATCAGCCGATCAGTTGTTGTTGAAGAAGTTACTGAGCGCAAGCAAGGAATGGAGGCAGGGATCTGTCGATGTCAGGGTTACCTATATCGGCGGAAAAGATAGGCCGCTCCAACAGCTCGCCTGGTTGCTGAACGATTTGATGGATCAGGTCGAAACTGCACAGACAGATATGTATTATTCGCTGGCCTATGTCATCTATGGCGATTTTACCCGGAAGAGCTATCCCGAAGGCTTGCATGGCGGGTTTGCGACAGCGCTGAAACAACTGAATGCCGTCGCAAAAACGCTGTCCGTGACTACAAACGCTATTACCGAATTAATGAACGCCCTTGCTGAAGGCGACTTTAACAAAAGGGTTAATGTTAATGTCGAAGGCGAATACAAGCTCGCGGTAGAGCACGCCATGCAAGCCATGCAGGCTATGCAGTCGATGCTGGGCGATGTAGGCAATGTCATGCACAGCGTGGCGCAAGGCGATATCAGTCAGCGGGTTCAGGCCGAAGGGCGTGGCGATCTCGGCAAACTGAAAGACGATATTAACCTTTCGCTTGATGCCTTGGGCAGTTTGAATGACATATCGGTTATTGCCAGTGCATTGTCGGAAGGTGACTTGACTAAAACGATCAGCAAGGACTACCCCGGCACTTTCGGCGCCGTGATTGCCGGCATGAACAGCACTGTCGAAAACCTCAGGGGGCTGGTCGAAGAAATCAAGGATTCCACCAACAACATCAATACTGCCGCCAAAGAAATTGCAGCGGGTAACAACGATTTGTCACACCGTACCGAAGAGCAGGCGGCCAGTTTGGAAGAAACCGCCGCCAGCATGGAAGAGCTGACTTCCACAGTGCAGTTAAACGCAAAAAACGCTCAATATGCCAACCAGCTTGCTGTCGGCGCGACCGATATTGCAGGCAAGGGTGTTGCAGTGGTGGAGCAGGTAGTGACGACGATGGAAGATATTAATGAGTCTTCTCGCAAAATTGTCGATATCATCACGGTGATTGACAGCATTGCTTTCCAGACCAATATTCTTGCCCTCAATGCCGCGGTGGAGGCGGCCCGCGCCGGTGAGCAGGGCCGTGGTTTCGCGGTGGTGGCTGGCGAGGTGCGTAATCTTGCCCAGCGCGCCGCTGCCGCGGCAGGCGAAATAAAAAACCTGATTGGCGATTCGGTAGAAAAGGTTGAGGACGGCACCAAGCTGGTTGCCCAGGCCGGAAAGACCATGGAGGAAATTGTTAGCGCCATTCGCGGTGTTACCGTCATTATGTCGGAGATTAGATCCGCTTCCGTTGAACAAACTTCCGGCATCGAACAGGTTAATCAGGCGATCGGGCAAATGGATGAAGTGACGCAGCAAAACGCCGCCCTGGTCGAGCAGGCAGCGGCGGCTGCCGAATCGCTGGAAGAACAGGCGCAAAATTTGTCAGTCACGGTTGGGCGCTTTACTGTCGATAATGGTTTAGGCGGTTCTCAAAGTTTTCCGCGTGTAATGACGCCGGCGGTAAGTAAAAGTCCAACTCCGGCCAAGGTGAAACCGCAGTTGCAGCCGGTTACCAGCGATGAATGGGAGGAGTTTTAGAGCGGTAGACAAGAAAGGGAGTGTAAGTAAATGTCGCTATCTGATTTTGTTTAAGTAATCTTCAGGTTATAATAATCGCCGTTTACTCCCTCCCAACATCAATCTTATTTTAATCCTAATGATTTCCCCCTTCATCCCCACATTTGTCCTGAATGTGACCGGTTTGGCGATCAGGAGTTGAAAGTGATTACTGTCAATCAACGCAACACTAAGCCGCCTCTAACAACAGCAGTAACCACTCCTTGCTATCGCCGCAAGAGCTACGGAATGACCGCGCTTTTTGCGGTATGGCTTGCTTATAGCGCTTGTGCATTGGGCTGGTTCATATTGGAAGCGCCGGCCGGTGAACACTGCACAAATAATGTTTATTAGATTAAGGAAAAATGATGAATGATCAAGAAGACTTGCTAAAGCCTATTCGTACCAAAGTGGACGGTGTAATGATGATTACAGTGGTCACCGTATTTTTGGTTACGGTAGTTGTTGGACTGGTTTATGACGGGATAGTTTTTAGCTTGGCGGTTGGCCTCCCGGCCGTAGTCATCCCTTTTTTAATATGGCGTTCAACGCCGGGTACGCTGATCTCGAGACTGGCGATGGCAAGCGCATTTGTCATTCAGATCGCGATCCAAATTCAAGTCAGTCATGGCCTGATAGAAATACACTTCGGTCTGTTTGTAGTGCTTGCCTTTTTATTGGCTTACCGGGATTGGCGGCCGATTATTTTTGCTACGGGGTTGGTTGCTGTTCATCATTTGGCTTGTAACTACTTGCAAAGTATGCAGTTAGATGTGTGGGTGTTCCGTAATGGACCAAACTTCGGTGTTGTGCTGCTTCATGCGGCATACTTGGTATTTGAAGCGGTAATTTTAGTGTTTTTGGCGGTCCAGTTAAGGATTGAAGGTATTGAATCAGCAACGGTCGCTTTCCTGGCAAACCGAATTGGCAATGGCGATTTGAGTTCCAAAATTGACACGGGTCGAAATAATGGAACCGAAGGAACGTTGCAGTCAATGAAAGCCATGCAGGATTCTATTAACAGCTTTGTCGTCGCTCAGGGTGTTATGGCGCAAAAGCACGCTGAGGGATGGATTCACGAGCAAATCGACGCCGCCCAGTTTCCCGGCACTTACGGCAAGATGGCGAAAGAGATTAATGAGCTGGTAGCAAGCCACGTCGCCGTAAAAATGCAGGTGGTTGATATTGTTTCGCAATACGCCAGGGGGGATTTTTCCCGTGACATGGATCGTTTGCCCGGCGATAAAGCCAAGGTGACAGCCGCCGTAGACGCCGTTAAAACAGCTTTGCTGGGTATCAATAATGAAATCAAAACGCTCGCAGAAGCGGGGGCTAAAGGTGATTTTTCATGCCGTGCCCACGCGGATAACTACGAGTTCCTGTTTAAAGATATTTTGACCGACCTGAATACTTTGATTGAAACCTGCGATTCAGGCTTTAGCGATATAGAGCGTGTTGCAAAAGCGCTGGCTCAAGGCGATTTAACGCAAACTATCAGCCAAAATTACCCGGGCGCTTTTGGTCAAGTCAAAGAAGCTGTCAATGAAACGGTGGAAAACCTCAAAAATACCATAGGCGGAATCAGGGACTCCGTCGACACGATTAGCAACGCGGCTAAAGAAATTGCAGCGGGTAATAATGATTTGTCGCATCGCACCGAAGAGCAAGCGGCGAGTCTGGAAGAAACCGCCGCCAGCATGGAAGAGTTGACCTCCACCGTGCAGCAAAACAGCGAAAACGCCAAGCACGCGAGCCGACTTGCGGTCAGCGCATCGGACATCGCCGGACGGGGGGTCAATGCAGTCAGCGAAGTCGTAACGACAATGGAAGGCATCAACCAAGCCTCAAGCAAGATTGTGGACATCATTTCAGTGATCGACAGCATTGCCTTCCAAACCAATATTCTTGCGCTCAACGCCGCAGTGGAAGCGGCTCGCGCCGGTGAACAAGGCCGGGGTTTTGCCGTTGTGGCCGTAGAAGTCCGCAATCTGGCGCAACGCGCCTCGGCTGCTGCGGGAGAAATTAAAAACCTGATTGGCGATTCGGTGGAAAGGGTTGAGGACGGTAGTAAACTGGTCGCCCAGGCCGGGAAAACCATGCAGGAAATCGTCAGTTCCATTCGCAGTGTGACTACTATCATGTCCGAGATCAGCGCCGCTTCGGTTGAGCAAACCTCGGGCATCGAGCAGGTTAACCAGGCCATTACTCAAATGGACGACGTGACTCAGCAAAATGCCGCCTTGGTAGAGCAAGCCGCAGCTGCCTCAGAATCGCTGGAAGAGCAAACCGAACACTTGTCGGCCGCGGTAGCGAGTTTCAAATTGCACGGTAGCTCACAGGTTGCTGATAGTTCCGTTAAGACTAAGTCGGTCGCTTATAGTCAAGCTGACAGAAAAAGCGCGCCGGTTAAGATCGAGACCTATAAAAATGCGCCGGTGTCAGATGAAGTCGGTATAGATTTGGATAAAGCGCTTGAGCAGCATTCCGAGTGGAAGGTCAAACTGCGTGCGGCTATATCAAAACGTGAACAGATGGATGTTGCGACTATTTCAAAAGACGATTGCTGTGAGTTAGGTAAATGGCTGCACGGTGGAGCCAAGCCCCAGCTTAGCCATAAGCCAAGTTATTCCGAATGTGTGTCTAAACATGCGGCCTTCCATATCGAGGCCGGTAGAGTAGCCGCTATGATCAATGCAAAAAAATTCAGCGAGGCGGAAACCATGCTCGGCACCGGATCCCCTTTTGTTTCTGCATCGACCGCAGTCGGGGTTGCAATTATGCGGTTAAAAAAAGACGTCAAATCTCCCTCAAGCACGGCGGTCGTCAAGCCAAAATCTCAAGTGACGACAGCAAACGCCGATGAATGGGAAGAGTTTTAGGGCTAAACTACTTGTTTAAACTGTCTTCAGGTTATAATTATCATCGTTTCGGCATTGCCTGAACCGCCACTTTATCTGTGTCTATACAGTCGTACAAAGCTCTGGACAATTGTCCTGGGCTTTTTTGCTATCTGCCGTCTCAATAGAATCAAGAAACGGGCTTTAAATTGAGGGGTTAAGCCCCAATGCTTTTCGGAAGATTTATTTATAAAAATATGACACAAAAACTTTATATTCAAACCAACGGTTGCCAGATGAACGAGTACGATTCCGAAAAGATGCGGGATGTGCTCAATACCTCGCATGGATTTGAATTGATTGACGACCCGAAACAAGCAGATGTCTTGTTGCTGAATACCTGCTCGATACGCGAAAAAGCGCAGGAAAAAGTCTTTTCGGCTTTGGGTAAATGGCGCAAGATTAAAGACAAGCGTCCCGACGTAATTATCGGTGTCGGCGGCTGTGTCGCCAGCCAGGAAGGCGCGGCTATCCAAAAGCGTGCTCCGTTTGTGGACATTGTGTTCGGACCGCAAACCCTGCACCGTTTGCCTCAGCTGCTGGATCAGGCGCGCAGCCAGCAAAAGCCCGTCGTTGATGTCTCCTTTCCTGAAATAGAAAAATTCGATGCGTTGCCGGAGCCAAGAGCGGAAGGCCCGAAAGCCTTTGTTTCGGTGATGGAAGGTTGCAGCAAATATTGTACGTTCTGCGTGGTGCCTTACACTCGCGGTGAAGAGATCAGCCGTCCGCTGGATGACGTAATCGCCGAAATTAGCGCCTTGGCCAAACAAGGCGTTAGGGAAGTCAATCTGCTAGGCCAAAACGTCAATGCCTATCGGGGCGTCATGGACGATGGCGACATCGCCGATTTTGCCTTATTGCTGCATTATGTGGCGGCGGTGGAGGGTATAGACCGGATTCGTTTTACCACCTCGCATCCGATGGAATTCACCGACGAGTTGATCGAGGCTTTCGCCGAAATTCCGCAACTGGTTGACCATCTGCATTTGCCGGTGCAAAGCGGCAGCAACCATATCTTGAAAATGATGAAGCGCGGACATACGCGCGCCGACTATATTGAGATCATCCGCAAGTTGCGCGCGGTGCGGCCCCATATTTATTTGTCATCGGATTTCATTATCGGTTTTCCCGGTGAAACCGATGCCGAGTTTGAAGAAACCATGTCGTTCATTGAAGAAATCGGCTTCGACTTGTCATTCAGTTTTGTTTACAGTCAGCGCCCTGGAACGCCGGCGGCCGATTTGCCGGATGACGTGCCGGCGGAAGTTAAAAAACAGCGTTTGGAACGGTTTCAAAACCGCATTAATGAAATGACGGCGGCGATTTCACAGAGCATGATCGGCACCGTGCAAACGGTTTTGGTTGAGGGGCAGTCTAAAAAGAATCCGCTGCAAATGCAGGGCAGAACCGAGAATAATCGGGTGGTTAATTTTATCGGTCATCCCCGGTTGGCTGGGCAGTTTGTCGATGTATTGATTGCCGAGGCTTTGCCTAATTCCTTGCGCGGTCGTATAGTCACCACTTCCTCCAATTCTTCTTGGTAAAACATGCTTGGTAACAATTGATTTATGATTTCACAGGAAATTTCCTTAGGCCCAGCCGATAATGGCCGGTTGTCCAATTTTTGCGGTCAATTCGATGCGCATTTGCGGCAGATTGAATCGCGTCTTCAAGTTGAAATTGCCAATCGCGGCAACCAGTTCAGGGTGACTGGGTTAGACAGTTCGGTAAAAGCGGCTTGCGCCGTCATGCAGAAGTTGTTTGCCAGCACCGAGAAAGAGCAACTGACAGCAGAATTGGTTCATTTGGCCATGCAGGATTCATCGATCGACGAGCTGTTGGATGCCCCGGCAACGTCAGCTCAGCAAAATGTAAGCATCAAGACCAAGTGCGGAATGATCCGGGGGCGAGGGATTAACCAGCAAGAATATCTGCGGAAAATCATGACGCATGATATTAATTTCGGGGTGGGACCGGCAGGAACCGGCAAAACCTATTTGGCGGTCGCTTGCGCGATTGAGGCATTGCAAAGCGAGAAGGTCAAAAAAATTATTCTGGTGCGTCCTGCTGTAGAGGCCGGTGAAAAACTGGGTTTTCTGCCGGGCGATATGGCGCAAAAAGTCGATCCTTATCTACGGCCTTTGTATGACGCGCTGTACGACATGCTCGGTTTTGAGCGTGTTGAGAAAATGATCGACAAAGGCATTATCGAGGTTGCGCCGCTGGCTTTCATGCGCGGCAGGACGCTGAATGATGCTTTTATTATCCTGGACGAGGCGCAAAATACCACCATCGAGCAGATCAAGATGTTTCTGACCCGCGTGGGATTCGGATCGACGGCTGTGGTTACCGGGGACGTTACCCAAATCGATTTACCCTCGGAAAAAATGTCCGGCCTACGGCATGTGCTTGAAGTGTTAAAGAATGTTGACGGCATCAGTTTTACTTTTTTCGATGTGCGTGATGTGGTCAGGCACCCCTTGGTGCAACGCATCGTTTCCGCTTATGAAGCCTATGAAAAGAGCGGCAAGGCTGAGTCGTGAACAACATAGAGATCCAAGCTGTGTTTGAATCGGAAGGCCGGCCGGATCAACAACAAATCCAGTGTTGGGTCGATGCGGCATTGGATGGACATAATCAGGACACCGAGATTGTGGTGCGTATTGTTGATGAGCAGGAAAGCGCCGAACTCAATGAACAGTATCGCCATAAATCAGGCCCGACCAATATCCTCAGCTTTCCGGTTGACCTGCCTCCGGGTATCGAACTGAATTTGCTCGGCGATCTGGTCATCTGCGCGCCGGTACTGGAAAAAGAGGCGCAGGAACAAGGCAAGCTGCTGGCCGATCATTGGGCGCATATTGTCGTGCATGGCGTACTGCATTTGTTAGGCTATGATCACATCGACGACGCGGAAGCCGAGCTTATGGAAAACAAAGAAATAGCCATTTTAAACAAGTTACAGATAAATAATCCCTATAGTGAGGTATAAGACAAATGAGTGACGAACAACCCCCAAGTAGAAACTCCCCGCAGAAAAGCTGGGTCGATAAGATCAGCCATTTACTGACTGGGGAGCCGCAAGACCTTGAGGATCTACTTGAAATATTAAGAGAGGCACGGGAAAAACGCTTATTGGATACGGACGCTTTGTCCATGATTGAAGGCGTTTTGCAGGTGTCTCAAATGCGGGTCAGGGATATTATGATTCCCCGCATTCAAATGGTGGTCGTACCCAAAGACGCCGAACTGGAAACCATCATGCCGCTGGTTACGGAATTCGGGCACTCGCGTTACCCGGTCATTGACGGCGATCGGAGCAAGGTGGTCGGCGTGTTGCTAGCCAAAGATCTGCTGACACGCATCTTGGAAAATAAAACCCTGAAAGTTCATGAAATAATGCGCCCGTCATGCGTTGTTCCGGAAAGCAAGCGCTTGAATGTATTGCTTAAAGAATTGCGTACCAACGGTAATCACATGGCGATTGTTGTCGATGAATACGGTCAGTCGGCAGGCTTGGTCACCATTGAGGATGTGTTAGAGCAAATCGTCGGCGAGATTGAAGACGAGCACGACGAGCATGAAGACGAAGGCTATATTTTTCAGCGCAGCCAAAATGAATATATGATTAAAGCGCTGACGCCTATGGATGAGTTTGACGAATATTTTTCCACCCATCTCGCAACTGATGAGTACGATACCATCGGCGGATTTATTGTCAGCCAGCTTGAGCATATGCCCAAAAAGGGCGAGAGTCTGGTCGTAGATGCTATGAAATTTGAAGTTATTAGGGCGGATAGTCGGCGCGTACATTTACTCAAACTGAAAATAATTGACTAGAGCTGTCCACGAAAGGCACGAAAATATAAGGCTAAAGGCTAAAGGCTAAAGGCTAAAGGCTAAAGGCTAAAGGCTAAAGGCTAAAGGCTAAAGGCTAAAGGCTAAAGGCTAAAGGCTAAAG